>JAMOVL010000065.1 GCA_027067785.1 Desulfurococcales archaeon
TCTGCTTGTCGTCTGTAGTCCTGCCTTCCTGTAGATCTCTATTCTGGCTACACGGGTGAGGCTGGTCGCATTTTCAGCAAATCCTTTCGGTATAACAACCATTAAGTCTATTGACGGATTCTTTATGATTGCCGTAGTGTTTGAGACCGTATAGTTATACCCGTATTTAGCCAGATAATACGTGATATTGCCGAGTAGCCATTGAGAGCTGAACGTTATGTTCAATAAGCTATTATGAACTGTTGCGTTGTCGAGATCAACTACTGCTACATTAATAACTTGTTCCTGTGCCAGTGCGAAGCCTATGAATCCCATTAGGGGGAGCATGAGGAGAGGTAAAAGTATGCTTGTGAATAATGTTTTCTTGTCTCTCTTCAAATCGGTTAGTTCTTTCCAAAGTAGAACTTTCATCTCAGAAACTATACGTGATGGCCTCAGTGCTCTTCAGCCTCCTTGACTGCTTTGACAAACGCGTCTTCTAGGTTTTCCGCCCCGTACATTTCCTTGATACGCTTGGGCTCGGCCTCGACGATTATTTTTCCTCGAGCTATGAAAGCAACTCTGTCACAAAGATATTCTACTTCTAACATGTTATGGCTACTGAGAATTATGCTTGCACCCGTCTCTCTGACGTATTCCTTGATCATTCTCCTAACATTAACTGATGCGTAAACGTCTAGACCGCTTGTAGGCTCATCGAGAATTGCTAGCCTGGGCCTGGTCATGAGGACGGATGCTAGGAGGAGTCTCCGCTTCATCCCCTTACTGTACTCGGACGCTCTTCTCTCGAGTGCTTGCTTCTCTAGGCCTGAGAGTTTAACCCCGTACTCGACAGCCTTGTCCAGCTCATCGCCTTGTAGACCTCTAAGCATAGCGTAGAACCGGAGATGCTCAAGACCAGTGAGACGCTCATAGACATCTGCTTCTTCGGGGAGGTAGCCGATATACTTCTTTACCTCTACAGGGTTCTTGACAACATCTATTCCCATAACCCTTATCCTTCCCTTGGTCGGCTTGATAAGACCTACAATCATTCTCAAAGTAGTTGATTTACCAGCACCATTAGGGCCTATTAAACCAAAGATCTCGCCCTTGTCAACTCTGAAAGAAATACCTTTCACAGCATGTACCTTGTTATCATAGATCTTGTGCAGCTCCTCAACAATAACTGCTGGAGCTTCCAAATCCCGGTAAACACCTCAATGTGAAATATACAGGTACTATACCGTTCTAATAATGTGTTATTGATACCCTAGTTTATTAGTTCATCACAAATCTATAATTATGAGTAGGGGCAGAAACTATAATTGTTTGGAGGAGCACTGTTTTGAGCGAGATCACGAGGGCGCAGGTTTTTGATTTTCTGCGGCAATATGGAGATAAGGGTTTGCTTGTTCTGCGTACAGCGTTAGATATAGCCTTGGATCCAAACATTGATCATAGGCTTGGTGATTTTAGCTACAAGCATCTAGTCATACGTCTCCGTGCCATGGGGATAAACTATAATCCGTCCAATCTTCTTCGTATTATGGAGCGCGAGTACACGCTTATCGAGAAAACATATTCTAGCTCGAATCAGAAGTGGTGGCGCTTTATAGATCTGGATGGTGTGAGGAATGCTTTAAACGAGTATATAGGTGGCACGTCTTTTAGTGATCCACGCCTACGTATTCTTTTGATAAAATATAGGAGCTTAGAGCCCTCAAGGATACTCAGTTTTCTTAAGAGGATTTCGACTAAACCTGTCCTGTCAAGCATTGATAAGAGGGTATTTAGAGAGATCGTTTTTAAAGAACTAGACCTTATAGCGGAGATTCTAGAGAAGATGATGGAGTACGAGGATGTCTTCGAGAAAGAGATCAGTGTTTTGAACGAGATCATAATGTTAGCCGAGAGAGTAGCGGCTAGGCTCGAGGGAGAAAGAAGGGCTGAGCACCACGGGCTCGGCATGGCTATGGAAGAACATGGTATGAGAGAAACAATCTAGAACACATACTTGTATCGGTAATAGTTACGTCGGGCTAAAACCTATTATAAGGTATTCTTAATCAATATCAAACTGTTATTGATTGTTTATATAGCAAGGGTTTTTGTGAAGTGATCATGTTGTTTCCCCAGGAAATAGCTGCTAAGAAAATAATTCCTTCATTGAAAGGGGTCATAGTGCACAAGATGATCGATATGGGTTATAGCCAGCACAGGATTGCACGGCTTCTAGAAATATCGCAGCCGCAGGTTCACAAGTATGTTACGAGGAGTCTGATCTACTACTATGATTATCTTAAGGCACTGGGCTTCGATGTCGAGTATATTGATAGAGTAATAGATATAGCGTTAAAGCTTCTATCTAGAGGAGATAAACCCAGGTTTGTCCTTGTATTGACGAATCTGATAGATTCTCTATCAATTCAGTTGCTCTGTACTACCAAGCCTTATTTCAAAGAATTATGTAGAGAGACAGGTAATACTTTGAAATTTAATGATCCATTCATAGAGGAATATAGGTTATTTCTTGAAAAACTATTGATCATTAGGGGTCTCGAGAAACTAGTTCCTGAGGTCGGTATGAATATTGTTTATGCTCCTAAACCGCCAAGCGATACCACTGATGTCATTGGTCTTCCTGGGAGAATAATCAGGAAAGGAGATAGAGCCGTGGCTATAGGAGAGCCTATGTATGGTGCTTCTCGTCATCTCGCAAGAGTATTAATACTCATGACGAGAACCAGGCCCGAGATAAAAGTTGCATCGAATATCAGATATGATGATAGGATATTGAGGCTGCTCGATAAGAAGGGATTAAAGATTATCAAGACAGGCCCACATAGTTCAAGGTCTGATTTCTGGAACAGCATAGAGCATGCAGTAAAGAACAAACCAGATGCTATAGCTGATAGCGGTGGGATGGGGTTGGAGCCCGTCATATACTTGTTTACGGATTCTCTTGACGAAATGCTCTCGTTAATAGAATATATTGCTACAAGATACTAGTTTTCGGGGATTATATGCGTGTTGCAATAATTGGTGGAGGAGCTGTTGGAGGAATAATAGCGTACTACCTGTATAGAGGCGGTATTAATGACATTGATGTCTATTATGCCAGTACTGCTAGCGTAGAAGCGGTTAGGAGGAATAAGGGAATCACTGTAATTATTGATAACAATAAATACCTGGTACCTGTAACGCCTTATTCATCGCTGACACCGAATGGAATATATGATATCGTATTTAACTGTGTAAAATCACACCAAGTTAAAACCACTATCAATCTCTTGAAGAAAATAATTGATTCGAAAACAGTTATAATAATGCTTCAAAACGGTTTCGGCGGTCAAGAACTAGTCTATGAGAAGATCTCTAGCGAGAGAACAGTCTTTGGGGCGGTATACTTTGGTGCATACAGGCTGGATAGACATATAGTGGAGCTTAGAGGCCCGGGTCCCCTCTTTATTGGTAGAGAAAAAGGCTTGTATCCCGATATGCTCGAAATAGCTACTAGGTTAAAGCGTGGGGGATGCGACGCCAGGGTAACGAGTAAGATCATGTTTTATCGATGGCTTAAACTGGGAGTGAACAGCGTTATAAACCCGTTGACCGCTATAGCGCGTGCACCAAATAGGATCGTGTTGACACCAGAAGGATTAGCTCTTGCGTCAAGAATTCTCGACGAAGTAGTATTGGCGGCCGAGAAGCACGGGGTAAGTCTCGATAAGAATAGATTGTTACGGCTCGTTAAACGTATTGCAGAATCAACCCGTGAAAACTATAGTAGTATGGCACAAGATATATTGGCTGGCAGGAGAACTGAGATCGATTACATTAATGGCTATGTTGCAGAAATAGTTGGCGATGGGGTTAACAGGACTATAACGTATGTGATCCATTTAATCGAGGCAGGAGTTTTATCTTGATTCCTACAAAGATATAATCAATCCTATAAAACGGTGTAATCGTTATGCAGGAGAAAATAACTGTAAGGGATTTCATTAAGAAGAAGGGAAAGGAAAAAATCGCCATGGTTACAGCCTATGATTACGCATTCGCTAAACTGGTGGACACCGCCGGCGTAGACGCGATCCTTGTCGGTGATAGCGCCGCAATGGTTGTCCACGGCCTCCCATCCACCATCCCAATAGATATGAATACGATGCTCCTCCACGTCTCAAGCGTAGCGAGGGCAAAGCCCAGAGCACTTGTCATTGGCGATATGCCTTTCCTAAGCTACGAGGTAAGCGTGGAAGAAGCTGTGAGAAACGCTGGCCTAATGCTCAAAGCTGGCGCGGATGCAGTCAAGCTGGAAGGAGGCGCCGAACAAGCGGATAAGATCGAGGCAATGGTTAAAGCAGGTATACCCGTTATGGGCCACATAGGGCTTACACCCCAAAGATACCTCGTGCTCGGCGGGTACAGGAGAAGAGGCAAGAAAATCAGGGAGGCCGAGAAGATCATTGAGGATGCCAAAGCACTTGAAGAAGCAGGGGTATTCGCCATAGTGATCGAATTCACCGCGGCCGAAGTGGCAAAAATAATCACCGAGGAAGTAAGTGTTCCAACAATCTGTATCGGTAGTGGACCTTATTGTGACGGCCAAGTACTGGTTCTCCATGATCTCCTAGGCATTAATGAACAAGTGCCACCCTTCGCGAAGAAATACGCTGACCTACATGGGATCGTTATTGAGGCTGTGAAGAACTATGTGAGAGAAGTAAAGAACGCGTTATTCCCCAGTGAAGAACACTATTTCCATATGAAAGAGGAAGATTATCGGGAGCTTGTCAAAAAGCTGAGAAGACAGGGGGCTACTAGAAGAGCGTGAGCTTAGATCTCGCTAGCTCGTCGAGTCTATTCTTAATAAACCGTAGTGCTTCGGCAAGTACCCTATTGTTGTCGTAGCCCTCCACAATTCCTCTTAGTTCCTCTCTCGTTTTCCCCCTAAGCTCTCTCACTTTCTCTACTAGGTTGGGCATTGCTCGAACTATGTTATCCACTATTGTTATATTGGCGGCCCTTGCCGTTCTTGATAAGGGGTTTAGGTCGATCGCAATGACGGTCTTACCTATTCTTCTAAGCGCCTCAGTCCTATCACCATCCTCCAGGGGGACGAGTACCACGTCAGCGACTAGTATTCCACGCGGACTAACCCTTCTCCTCTCACTAAAGAGTTCGGGAATGGTTGCCGAGGCATCATCGCCTACACCGAGGACTTCTTTAGCACCATGTTTCATGAGCCAAGACGCTATGGCTTCTTCTCTCTCCCTAGTCCTATAGAATAGGTTCACCTCTATGTAGCCGCCTATTTCTTCTGCGAGTCTAACAACATGTTCTGGGACGAGTGCAGCGGTGTTCCCGTTAACTGATATCACAGGGTGTTTGGCGAGTAGTAGAGCTGCTGCGGCGGCTTTTGTTGCTTCTTCTGCGAAATACTGGGTCTTCTCACCGATCAAGTAGTCGAAGCATTCTCCACGTCCGTGAGCTATTAGTCCTTCTGGAACAACTATTCCTCGCTTAAATCCTTCAACTATTTTCTCTCTTATCAATAGACTCTCTCTTCTCGGGTGGTTCTCGGGAATATACAACTCTTACACCCTCCATACTTATCTTGGTTATAACTGGTTTCAAGCCTTTCGAGAATAAGTGCTCGGCCACCGTTTCTACATCTCTTTTATCGACGAGTATTACGAGTGCTGATTTTTTCAGATAATATCCCTGCACTAGCCGCCTAACAGGCGACAATATATCGTCTACCACGCTGTAGTCAAAGATCTTTCTCGTGAACATGTTCGAATAAGAGAATAGATCCTCAATACTGGGTTCTTTCAACAATGAACTATATAGACTCCTAGCATAGCCGTACTCCTTCTCCGTAATTTCAGAAAGCATCTTCGGGGTTCCAAGACTTAACCCCAGATCTGCGACAACGATTCTATAGCTTGAATCAAAAGGTATATGTTCAACCAATCCGATCCCCGGGGCTCCGGGCCTAACCCTTATCTCCGCCCCTCCACTATATTCTGCCAGCACATCGCCCAGACCCGTCGACATCATTATCTCGGCTTCGTGTGCAGGCCACAACATTTTCTCAATAGTTTTACGTATACCCGATATAATCTGGAGAATTATGGCCGTTGCTATTGATGCTGCAGATGATACGGCGAAACCAGCCCCTGGTCTCATCGGCGTCTCTGCATAGACTCCGACAGGCCTAGATCCAGTGTTTCTCAATATGTAGCCGTAGTGCTCAGTGAAAAATTCTTTATCGTTAAGGATGATTGTTTGTCTATCACCATATAGGGGCTGAGCGATAAGCTTTATCTCGAGATTTACGCCTGCCCCCAGGCTTCCAGAGTTTATTAAACTACACTTAGTTACAGGGAACCATAATCCGGATACATGGAGTGGAACCTCAACTTTAAGATTCAGCTTCGCTCTTAGCAAGTCTGGAGATCTCATCAGCTATCCTCCGGGCCAATATGTTTTTACCTATAGTGCCTAGACAGACATGTTCTTTCCTCGTAACAATACAAGCTGTTATCAGTTCCGATGAGAACCCCGGAAGACCCTTGCCCACAATATTAGCTATTACCATGTCGGCGTCATAGTATTCGAGCTTCCTCATAGCCCTCTCGATCAGAGATGCCTCGTCCGATACTGTTTCGGCTGCGAATATTATTTTTAGCTTAGGCCTCCTTGTACGCGGAATGGCGTTAATCACCTTAGGGTTAACCTTGATCCTAATGCTTAATACGCTGATCCCATGAGTATCTATTTTCTCTTTATTCTTCATTAAAGGCTTGAAATCACTCGGTGCAGCAGCAAATACTGCGGCGTCATAGGTCTTTTTAAGGCTCAGCTTCTTAACTATGTTGATCATCTCTATCGTTGTCTCACACCTGTGCACAGAGACATAGTATGGCGGTTGATACGATGCTACCCCCAGGACCAGGTCTACTGAAGCACCTCTAGCACCTATTTCTCTGGCCAATAATATGCCCATCAAACCACTGCTCGGGTTTGTTATGACTCTTACAGGATCAATGTATTCTCTCGTTGCACCGGCCGTTACGAGTATTTCCAATCCATGCATGTCTCTGCCTCTATTGATCAGAGCATCGATTAAGTGTACTAAGTCGTCTAGTGGCGGAAACTTCACCTTACCTTCCGAAATATATGGGGGAACAACGTATACGCCGATAGATCCGAGGGTCTCAATGGTTCTCTTGAGCTGGGGTGAATCGTACAGCTTGATATTCATTGTCGGTACCACTACGACTTTTTTCCCCGAGCCAAGCATTGCGGCTGCTGTTAGACTGATAATGTCATCGGTTACTCCGTAGGCGATCCTTGACATGGTGGCGAGCGTTGCCGGCGCCACCACCATCGCATCAGCCCATTCCGCTAATCCTATATGTTCTGTTTTACCCGTTGCCTCATAGACTGGTTTCTCTCCCACAGCCCATTCGAGCAGCGTTTCCCCTACAAACTTTTTTGTCTCCTCTGTTGCTAGGAAGACTACTTTTGCCCCATACCTGATCAGCTCGCGGGCTAGATCGATTGACCTATAGATTGCCGAGCTCGCCGTCAAACCCAATATTATCTTCTTGTCTTTGAGGCCCGAGAAAATGTATTTGCGAGAAACTCTCTCCAAACCTTCCACCTAACACAATAGTATCTATTACGACGAGTATTTAGTATTGTCTCGAAGAGCATGTGTTTTAATTCTTTACAACATATATGTTTATCCCAGAAACAATGGAAGGGCTTACTCCACGGTGATAGTGATTTGGTGTTTAAGAAGCCAAAGCCCCCACCGAACCTACCGAGTGTTGAAGAAATCTATAGAGTAGCCAATATAGTTTTGAAAGAAAAAGCTCCCGGATACAGGATTAGGAGAGCTAGAGAAGAGGATCTCGGGAGAGTCATGGAGATTAACAGGCTATCCCTCCCCGAGAATTACCCGCCATACTTCTTCCACGACCTATGGGAGCGGTACAAGGACGCATTCTATGTGGCAGAATCACCTGAAGGCGAAGTAGTAGGTTATATCATGTGCCGTGTCGAGCGGAAGCCAGGGTTCTTCAGACACTTCATGGTGAAAAGCGGCCATATCGTCAGCATAGCTGTCATGGAAGGCCACAGGAGGAGAGGCTTAGGATACGGATTAATGGCTTATGCGCTGAAAGGCCTTTACGAATCATACGGTTGCGAAGAGACCTACCTAGAGGTTAGAGTTACCAATAAGCCCGCGATTAATCTCTACGAGAAACTCGGATACATCGTTGTCAAGATCGCCTATAGGTATTACCTTGACGGAGAAGACGCGTACGTAATGGCCAGGCCCTTGCCTTAGAAATCCTACGGGCTCTCCAATACACATATTAGTTTGCTGAAAAACCTTTATGCGACGTAGAAACATATTCTATTCTACAATAAGACCGGGTGAAAGTGTTTCCGAGGTGTAATCTACAGTGACAATCACCTGTACGGAGTGGAGGAAAGCATCCGAGATAAGCACGGACGAATACATCGGTAAAACCGTTTGTCTACGTGGATGGATATATAGGCGTAGAGTAGTGGGGGGCAAAGCATTCATTGTATTGAGGGATAGCTCGGGAATAATACAGGTAGTAGCCGATAAGAAGGATGTTGGTGAAGAGAAGGTAAAAGAGTTTAAAGATATCGGTCTCGAGGCAAGCATTGTTCTACGCGGTAAAGTAGTCAAACAGCCCAGAGCCCCTACCGGGTACGAGGTACACGCCGACGCGATCGAGATTGTCGGTTACAGCAAGGATTTCCCGATAAAGGGTGGTGAAGGCATAGAATATCTCCTCGATAACAGGCATTTATGGATTAGAAGCAGGAGACTAACCGAGATCATGAAGATCAAGCACCACGTGCTCATGGCCGGCCGTAACTACTTCATAGAGAATGGATGGTGGGAAGTAACACCACCGATCCTAACAGCATCAGCCGTTGAGGGAGGAGCAACACTCTTCCCTGTCAAATACTTCGATAAAAAAGCCTACCTCAGCCAAAGCGCCCAGCTATACCTGGAAGCACTGATCTTCTCCCTGGAGAAAGTGTGGAGCTTAACACCCAGTTTCCGCGCCGAGAAATCCCGCACTAGGAGACACCTGGCAGAATACTGGCATCTCGAGGCTGAGGCGGCATGGTATGATATGGAGGCTATGATGCGGGTAGCCGAGGAGCTCGTAGCCTACATAGTTGAAAAAGTCCTTGAGAACTGCAAGCCCCAGCTCGAATTTCTGGGTAGAAACATAGATATGCTGAAGAAAGCTGTTGAAACACCCTATCCAAGGATAAAATACGATGAAGCCATCGAGATCCTGCAGAGGAAAGGAGTAAAGATAGAATGGGGTGAAGACCTGGGCGCTGACGAGGAGAGGATCCTGACCCAAGAGTTCGATAAACCGTTCTTCGTAACTCATTTCCCGAAGGAGATCAAGAGCTTCTACATGAAGCTAACACCCGGTGATCCAAGGACAGTCCTGGGATTCGACCTGCTAGCGCCGGAGGGCTATGGAGAAATAATAGGTGGTAGTGAGCGTGAAGACGATTATGACAAGCTCTTAGAGAGAATCAAGGAGCAGGGCTTAAACCCTGACGATTACACATGGTATCTGGACCTGAGAAAATACGGTAGCGTACCCCACAGCGGATTCGGTCTCGGAATAGAGAGGCTAGTAATGTGGATAGCGGGACTTGACCATATACGTGATGCTATACCCTTCCCGAGATTCAGAGGCAGGATATATCCCTAGGGCTTGGTGGCTGATCTTTGGATAGAGCCGAAAAGATAATCGATCTTTTATCCAGAAAATACAAGATAAACCCCGAGGAATTCATAGTCAATAAGGTAAGAGGCCGTCCTCTCTTCGATATGATCGTAGGGGTTATGCTTAGCCAGAATACAAGTGATAAAAACGCTATGAAAGCACTTGAGAACCTGAGAAAAGAGTTCGGCGACCCCTTAGACCCATGTAGGATCAAGGATGCAGACCACCATAGAGTCGAGGAACTTATACGTCCAGCCGGAATGTATAGGCAGAGGGCGATGAACATTCTGTCTCTAGCAAGACTGTTCTGCGATAAGGACTTCGTAAATAGACTTGAAGAAAAAATCAAATATTCGAATCCGCTAGAAGCCAGAGAGATCCTCATGAAACTACCTGGTATCGGTATTAAATCAGCAGATGTTATTCTCAACCAGTATTTCGGAAAACCCGTCTTCGCCGTCGATACACATATCAGGAGAATATCACTGAGACTCGGCGTTGTGAAGACCAAGAGCTATAGGACTATCTCGGAGTGGTGGATGAAGAATTTACCGCCAGAAAAATATCTTCTAGCACACCTCCTGCTAATCACTCATGGAAGAAGAACTTGTAGGGCCCGTTTCCCCAAATGTGGAGAATGCCCTATACGGGAGTATTGTGACTATTATAGATCAGCGGAGGGTAGATGAACATGTTTTACAGATACGCCATGATAGTTAAGAATCTGAGAGGCGTCGTGGCTTTTGATCCCAGTGACGAAGAGGCCTTAAAGAGGGCTGAATGGCTTACGAAAAGATTTCGATATAGAAATATAGGCGTACCGGTTTCTCTCGTTAATGCCAGGCAGGATTTCTTCAAAGACAAGGTCGAGGGCAAGCCCTTTAGGACACTATACTATCCAGTCAGTGTTCTCGAGAAACTCTCTTTAAAGATAGGTGATTATCTAGGATCGAATGTCCTCGGCGAAGCACTTGTGCTCGCATCAACATATATATCACCTCTACTAGTCCTATCTCAGAGCCTCCTGGATATTCTCAGCAAGCACAGTGTCGAGACAGTGTATACGTGCAAGGAGCTCGATAACAGGGATTGGAAACTCCATTTGAGAATAGCTGATTACACAATACTCGACATGTACGAATACTCGGTAAAGAGAGCTTCTAAGGCACTAGAAGTACTAAGAGAAGGCGCTAAGCCTTTACTAGATGAACTAGTTTCTAGTGCAAAGTCCAAGTGCACAGCTGATACGAAAAGATATTGGAGAATAAAGTGCGATAACGGCGAAGTATTCATGCACTATATCGATAACTTAGCCTTATATCTAGAGTCGAGAGCTTACGAAGAACAAGACCTGCTAGACCCAGATGTAGCGGCTGGACTGGCTATTGTTCCTGCAGTGAATCTCGTTATCGCGGGGTAGTGCCTGGATTTGACACGAGGTAAATTCCTCAAAAGGATCGCCCGTGAAATACTGGGTGAAGAAAAAGCATCTCTTATCTGGGGGAGAATAGAGATCATCGGCGACATAGCCGTTATTAGAATACCTTTCGGGATCGAGCCCGAAGAGCTCAAGCCTCTGGCCGAGCGTATCCTCCAGGAATTCAAATACATTAAGAGTGTCTGGGGAGGACTTCCAGGCGTTTCGGGACCCTATAGGTTAAGACCATACGTTCACCTAGCCGGGGAGGAGAGGAGCGAGACCATTTATAGAGAGCATGGATGTCTCTTTAAGATCGATATAACAAAAGTCTATGTATCACCAACGCTTAACTATGAGCACCGCAGAATCGCCAGTCTCGTCCGACCGGGTGAGATCATTACGAACATGTTTGCCGGAGCAGGGTTTTTCAGCATTATAGCAGCTAAGCTATCACGGCCGAAGAAGGTTTATAGCATCGATATTAATCCCGATGCCTACCACTACATGGTTGAAAACGTCCGATTAAACAAGGTGGAAAATATAGTTGAGCCAATACTTGGCGACGCCGCAGAAATAATCATGGAGAAGCTCCGGAATACTAGTGATAGAGTTCTTATGCCCTACCCCGAGCTCGCACTGGATTATCTAAAATACGCTGTCCAAGCCCTAAGAGGGGAGGGATGGATACATATCTATCTACACGTAGAGGCTGATAAGGACGAGAATCCCTATGATAAGGCGCGTGAGATCGTTGAGGAAAAACTCGGAATTCTTGTGAAAAAGTATAGATTTGGAACTATAAGAAAGGTTAGGACCGTTAAGCCTAGAACATACCAGATTGTTGTCGACGCCTATGTTGAAAAATAATTTACTTCCTCTTCTTTCTATGCTTGCCGCCTGTTTCGACCTCTATAGCCTTTACACCAACACCCAATAGCTTGTTTAGAACAGCATCTAGGTATTTGACATAGAATCCTCTCTGACCGACGAAGGCGCCGAAACCGTCAGATTCTACCTTGACAGCTATGTTGGGGCCTGCGAAGTCAACGTCGATGATGTGCCTGTGTATCCAGCCAACAGGGTGTAATGCTCTTATCAATGGCTTGAAGTCTAGGGATAATTCGACCGCTCTTATCTTTAGACCAGTATCTGCTTCTATGGCTTCTATTCTCTCGCCGCCGCGCCCTATTATTCTCCCTAGATGTCCTTCTTTCACAACTATTATGGCGTCGGGGGCGTTTTCGGATTCTATGTTGAATTTTCTCTTCTCCTCAACGAACTCCGCTACAGTTATAACATCTGCGTCGGGAGCATGTATTCTAGCTGCATCGAGGATTTGTTTTTCAACATCTGATAGTTCTCTCCGTCTCATCCTTATCTCTAGTAGGAGCCTTATTCCACGGCGTGCGCCTGGTCTTACTATGTCTTTTAATCCTAGATCGATCACTTTGGCGGTGTCCTCGCTCAACAGTATTTCTCTGAGCAGGCTTGCTCCATCCCTGCTACTAGTCTTCTGGAAAACCGGGTCTCCAGCCGTTATGAACCTGCTGTTCCTACCTATTCTCATCATTATCTCTACGGCGCTCTCCGGAGGTATGCTCTGTGCATCGTCGAGAAATATTATTGCGTTATCAAACGTTCTTCCCCTTAGATAATGGGTATCCGCAACGATTATCTTTCCTGTCTCGAGCATGTTCTTGACTATTCCCCAGTCAACGAATCCGTGTAGGATGTCTTTTAAATAACTTATGGCTATATCATAGTAGAGCTCGCCTATATCGGCAGCTGTCAGTTCTTTACCTGTTACGACATCTACTATGGGTCGTGAAAGTATGAACCTATTATATTCTCCCCTGAGCACAGCGTCGATACTGTAGAGTACGCTGAATAAGCTCTTCCCTGAGCCCGTTGGGCCGAATATACCTATTATTTCATAGTTCTTGTTCTTGAATGCCTCAACTATTTCGCGCTGACCCGGTGAGAGCGGCTTTAGCTGGGCGAAGATGCTCTCCTGCGGCATGCGGGCCACCATGATCATTTTTCAACTAGAAATGGTTCTAAAGGAGTCTTTTATTTTTTCCATTAGATCACGTATTTTTCTAATGGTGTTTTCCAGTTCTGGAAAAATCTCTATGACTTCTATTGCTTCTTCCAATAGGTTCTTAAGGCGGGATAGATCTGTATATTGGATTATTTTATCTGCATCAATTATGTCGGCATAGCCGAGAAGTAGAGATGCTGCATCAACAATGTATGGGTATCCACCTATATCGGCGAGTTTTGCTACCAGATACTCTATCCTCGGCAGGTGTAGGGTGATGCCTTCGTATGTAAACTCTACATGATCGCGGAGGATCACCTTGTCCAGAGGCTTCCTGGGCTTTTCAATTATGGTTATGGGTATGAATACTGGGTTGAGGACTGCCCTATTTATTGTTTTCAGGTTTCTCAGAATATCCTCTTTGAACATATTCATTCCGAGACTATAACATATTATATCTGCTAGTTTTTCATAGTCAACACCGTCTACAAGGATTCTGATCTCAGCTACAGGTTTTATTAGACCATACATAATCGTTGCTATATCGTTTAATATAACGGTTTGACCTCCAGATCTGCGTATTTCTTCGGTTAAATTATTGATCCTAAAGATAATGTGCGATGCATAATCCACTCTCTTTGAAGGCATCAAATCTATTGTGCACCAATAAATCTTGTATTCAGAGTTTCGGAAAAGACGGCTATATTTTTAGATTGCTTTCGGTGCAAGCAAGTACTTAACCTTTCCCTCGGCGAGGCTAAACTCCATTTCTAATGGCATATCGCTTGAGAATCTCAGAACTACTATCTCGGCTATCCTGGTTAGATTGACTACGTGTTTTAGATATTCGAGCTGGTAAGCTGATTTGCTGGGTTCTTTTACAACAAGATCTATTAGTGCTGCCATTTCTCGTGTTAGCTTTGTCTCCGTGGTAGTTGTCCCGATTCCCCTGAGGAACAATGTATCTTCATCAGGAGCTTCGATCTCAAGGGTATCGCCTACGGCTTCAGCGTCTTTAATTGCGTGTTTGATAACGTCTACTAGTAGTTGTGCCTCTACATTGAATTCGAGGTTAGCTTCCGGTATTTCTGGGACTGGTACCTCCATGTTTCTGAATCTGTATTTCCGCCTGGATATCGATTCGATTATTATTGTTACAGTATCTTCTGTAACCTCCATTACGAACTTGTCTCCCTTCTTTATTTTCTTTAGTAGTTTTGATAGATTTGCAGTTGATATCCCAGCAACGATTTCTTCGGGTACCTCGTATTCTAGGAAAGCGGTTGACGGTAGATCAATGTCTATTAATGCTACTCTTGCAGGGTCTAAGGCCTTCACTCTAAGGCCGTCGGGGGTAAGCTGGAACGCTACTTCATCAACCAGCTTCGCCAAGACATCGATGATGCTCTTAATGTATTTTGCTTCTGGATAAACTATTCTAGCCATATACACCACCGAATAATCGTTAATATCACAATATATTACTCTAACATGTAAATCTAATAGTTTTTCACAGCAATACATATTCTTAGCGTGACAACGATGTATGCTGACCCGGGTGTTTCCACAGCACTACTATCTGATATTTTGGAGAACCTGCTTAAACACCGTGAGATCAGCCTAGACGATCTCGCAAAGATCACCGGTGTCTCGTTAGAAATAGCTATTTCAATATCTAAGAGTATCCCTGGCGTCAAGGTAGAAAACGGTAAAGCCCGTGTTATAGCACCTCTTGATGCAGCGATCTATGGTTTGAGGAGAGGTGTTTATTATAAGAAGATAACTCCTTATCTCGACTGGCATGATTTCGAGCTTTTCTCGAAAGAGATATTGTCGGGACACGGCTATATTGTTAGGAACAATTTTAGGCTTACCCGTCCTATAAGGCTGGAGATAGATGTGGTAGGAATTGATCTTGGATCTGGTAGAGCTATCGTCATTGACTGCAAACATTGGACAAAGGGCGTATCACCATCGGCTCTAAGGGATATTGCTGAGAAACACAGGGCTAGAACCATTAAGCTTGCAGAGAATATTTCATGGGCGATCAGCAGGTGGAGGTTTTTCCGCTACGCAAAGACATTGATCCCTGTCATCATAACGCTTACCAAGCCTAAGATCAGGGTTTATAATGATGTACTGGCTATGAGTATTTACGAGCTCAACAACTTCCTACGGGACATCCACTATGTTCTTGACTACCTAGGCGTACAGCCCATAAGGATCAAGAAAGGAGTTTAACAGTATCGCTATATTAGGTTCTTCAAAAACAGTTATAGGTATACATAATTCTTATAACCCGTATTGGTGATGCCATCGTGCAGGATGTAAATGATACACCTGTTCTGAAAGATGCACGGGAGTTACTGCTTAAAGAACCTGTTGAAGACTACTTCGTAAAGAAGGACATGAGTGTATGCGAACTGATCGATGCACTGGGTAAATCGCACGGCTTTATGGCTGGCCACGTATATGCTGCTGCGAGGATCCTTGCTGATATGTGGCGTGATAAAGAGGCCACCCGTATACTAGCATTTACAGGGAACCTCGTATCAACCGGTCTAAGAGGCGTGCTGGCACAACTTATTAGGGAGGGCTTCGCCCATGCCGTAATCACTACTTGTGGAACAATAGATCACGACATTGCTAGGGGCTTAGGATACAAGTATTATAAGGGCGACTGGCTCACCGACGACTCAATGCTTCGTGTCCTCGAGATCCATAGGCTTGGCAACATATTCATTCCGATGGAGAACTATGGTATCCCTATCGAGAAGTTCGTAAAGAATCTTCTCGACAATATACTTAGGGAGAAGAAGGTGTGGACGCCGAGCGAGCTCTTATATGAGGCTGGTAAGAGAATAAAGGATCCCTATAGCATACTTGCCGCCGCCGCTGCAAAGAAGATACCGGTTTTCGTGCCGGGCATTGTGGATGGGGCTTTCGGCTCCCAGTTAGTGTTCAACCAGCCTTTCACAGGGCTTAAACTAGATCTGCTGAGCGATGAGAAGAAAATCCTGGATATGGTGTTCGAATCCAAGAAACTGGGAGGCCTGATCATCGGTGGAGGTATAAGTAAGCATCACACCATATGGTGGGCACAGTTCAAGGATGGCCTAGACTATGCGGTCTACATCACCACAGCTGTTGAATACGATGGTAGTCTAAGCGGCGCCCAGCCCCGCGAGGCGATCAGCTGGAACAAGATAAAACCTACTGGTAAACAAGTAGTTGTGTATGGAGATGCTACTGTATTCCTACCATTAGTAGTTGCTGGTGCTAAGTGCTTACTAGATAAGGAGTGATACATGTGCTAGTACACCTGGGCGTCGACGATATAGACTCGCCGCGTGGCGGGTGTACTACTCATTTTATCTATAGACTCCTCGGAAAATGGCTAAAAGATCATAGGATCAAGCTTATCGATTATCCTAATCTCATAAGGCTAAGCCCAGGTGTTCCATGGAAGACCAGGGGTAATGGAGCTCTTGTTCTCCGAATAGATACAATACGTGATCCGAAGGATCTATTCGAGGAAGCCCTTGCATACGCGGAAGAATATGTTGCCGAGTATCGTCATCCTGAGAGCCAGCCCGGTATAGCCCTGTATACTGGGGAGATCAATTATGTTCTAGAATCGTTCTCACGCAAGGCCTTATCCGACATTATACCTTCAACTCTTCTTGAAAGAATTCTCTCTAAGCTCGGCGATAAGATCCTCTATAAGAGGATCGCTGGTGGTCATAGAGGATTAATTGGGAGCTTAGCAGGCATAGGCTATAGGATGATCAACACTGACTACACATATGAATTAATAGCTTATAGGATCGAGGAAAACTATGGAAAGCCTAGGAGGGTCTCTAAAGACTCTATCAAGAGAATGGCTACCGTTATGAAAGGCAAGACCTTTCTGAACTATGACTGGGAGACAGATAAGCCGTTGATCCTGCCTCACGGGCCTGACCCCGTGCTTCTAGGGATTAGGGGTGAAGAGCCCGAGTACGTTATCGAAGCATATAGAATGCTGGAGATCGAAGAACCCGTTGAAGGCGCTATAGTGTTTAGAACTAATCAACACACAGACGCTCATCTACTGAGGATTAATAGTCTAAGAGAAGCCTTCATCTATAGATCTATTAGGGTTAAGGTCAGAGTATATTCGAAGCCCAGGAGAATCAGGGGAGGACACGTCATATTCAAGGTTACAGACGGTGAGAACATCGTAGATGTAGCAGCTTATGAGCCTACGGGTGGTTTCCGAAAAATAGTAGAAAAGCTTATCCCCGGAGACATTGTCGAGGTCATGGGCGTCGTACGGCCTATGAGTAGCAGTCATGGGCCAACCATTAATCTCGAAAAACTACATGTTATAGCGCTCGCTCCCCGTGTGAAAATACTTAATCCGAGGTGCCCACGCTGTGGTTCAAGGCTTAAGAGCGCAGGAAAAGATAAAGGCTACAAATGTCCCAGATGCGGTTTCAGAGCCAAGGATATACCTAGAGAAATAATATATCTAGATCCTCCCCTAGAACCGGGCTGGTATGAGCCCCCACCCAGAGCATTTAAGCATTTAATGAAGCCTATCGAGAGATTCGGGAGAGAAAAGAATAGGTTTCCACGCTACTTTGTCCCAGATAAATTCTATTTTAAGGAGTATTCTCTTTATAGTTCGTGATAATCAAATTACTGTGTATAGGGATGAAGAAATACCCCGGGATCGAACCTGAACGATGAAGAAGTGGTCCTCTGCTGACCATTTAGTGAGTGGTAGAATGATATGCATAGGCCTGTCCACGTCATTATAGGGGCTAATGCCGCCTTGTTTTTCGCTAGCACAACATATATGATCCCCCTATGCGCTATTATGGGGGCTATAGGAGGCTATATGCCTGATTTCGACTTGAGATTCAAGCATAGGAAGACCTTGCATAATATCTTCTCATTAATTATTGGTGCATTAATCCTCTATATTTTACTGAGCTTAGCACCAATAGATCTACTACATATATATATCTGGCAATTAGTTCTTTCTTTCAGTATAGGTTGGCTACTACACATATTCTGCGATGGGCTCACTAAGAGAGGCGTCTACTTGTTCTGGCCTTTCAGCAATAAGTCTTATGGCCCAAAACTATTTAGATCTAATAGTTTTACATCCATAGCCCTCGGCTTTACGATAGCTTTCGTCATCCTGTTATCCTGGCTTGTATATTCGGGCTACATAGAATTAGTTCTCAATATACTTCGCGGGTAGAAATGGAAATGAATTAGTTTTGAAATAAAATAATTGCTACGATTATCTCTTTTTCACGCTTCTACTTACAGCATAGTATAGTATTAGCACTAAGATAGCAATGCCTACTACACCAGCTGTCGCATACAATACAGCCGTGTCTACATCGTGTTTTAACTTCTTAACCTGATCTTCTAAGTCTAATATCTTGCTTGTCAGATTAGCATTTACAGCTTTGTATCTTCCTAGTTCTGCTTTTAGATCCTCAACCGTCTTATTGAGCTGCTGGTTTTCGTCTTTGAGCTTGATATTATCCGCAGTAAGGTCCGATACTTTGTTCTGTAGTTTCGTTATTTCTCCTAGAAGCTTAGATACCGATACACCATAGTCATTGGCTAGTGCACCGAATATTCCTGCAACGACTGCCGACGGTATTATACCCTGTACTCCTTCTCCTGAATACGGTGATTTCACTATTAGATAGCCTTTGAGATTATTTATGGGGGCTAGGATGTATTTTTCACCATTAATGCTTATGATCTGCGTACCGCTAGGTAGTTGATTAATGTTAATACTACCCGTTATCTTATAGAGTCCTGGCACCACTTCTGTAGTGCCCTGGATGGTGGTTTCTCCGGGTAATTGGCTAAAGTACGAGTAGATGAATACAGATGTGTCGGCGCCAAGCTTGTTTTTCGTTGTTTCTAAGACTTTGTTTAATCCATCGACAGCGATCTTTACAAGTTCGTCTGTCTGGTTCTTATCGAGACCCATGGTCTTCGCTATGAGGTAGGCATTGTAGATTACAGGGTAGTTTATAGCGATGAACCTCGACTTTGTATAGGAGTACATGAAGCTGGCGAGCGAGCTATAGAATGACGCTATTTCTCCTAGTGCCCATCTGGTAGCGTTATAACCTATGGTTTTCGCAAAACTTACGGGTAGCCAAGGCGTTATAGGGTTATGGAATTCTCCATAGTTTTTACCCACCCATGTCCTTGGTTCTCTAGTGCCGAGCGTTATCACTAGTACATTATCGCCCTGAGGAACCAGGTGGAATTTCAGCCAGTAAGCACCTGGCGCTACTTCTAGCGATGTCTTGGTGATGTTTAGCTTTACTACGGGCGTGGTGTAAGTCTTATTGCTGACAAGGATATCTATGTATCCTTTTATGACTAGGCGGTAGCCACCAGTTATCTTGTAGACGCTGATCGTTGTGTCAAGGAGCTTCCACTCGGCCGTGCCATTTACGGGTACTTTGATAATCTGTGGAGGTATGTATTGTTTTGTAATATTGAAGTATGGGTTCGCACTATAGTTGAAATACTCCGGGTTAATGCCCTGTACTGCTATCAGCATTGATTCTTTACCGAGCCTATTCTGCAGGTGTTTCTGGTCGAGTAGATAATAAGGATAGACACTGCTCCCATTAGGTAGTTTAACCATAGTATCCTCGGGGATCCCCCTGCCCAGACTCCATGTGCCATTAACTAGTTCTAGCAAGCCATACAAAGGAGTGTATGGGGGTTTGGGCGTTACAATATATATCGCCGAGCTATTGACGAGCTCCTTAAGCGTTCCTGTAAGGTTTTGCTCAGGGCTGAAGCACGGTGCATATATAAATACCGACCTGGACGACGATACTACAACATATTGAGCACTAATCATTGGTGTTAGAACTAGGGATATAACTGCTAACAATATGGTTATAGCAGCTATTTTCTTCATCATTGTCCACCCAGCTGTAATATTAATATCCGATGTCAATATAGGCTTGTATATTGGATAGGGAATATATGATTACCTATCCCTCTCCAGGATTTGATTCATTACCCTACATTATTGTATATTTTCAATAATCGTTGGTGATTGATATGAGAATTCTAGTTACGGGGCTTCTACCGTATGATTCGGGTAAAACTACTATCACGCTAATGTTGGCTGAGGAGCTGAGGAATAGAGGGTTAAGAATCGGTTATTTCAAGCCCGTCGGAGGCCATAATGGATGGTATCAGTACGAGACAGTAATGCATTCCTTAGAATTAGGAGTTCTCGTCGGTCATGATGCATATATTGTTGCTGATAGACTGGATATGTTGGACTTGATCGACATGATTTCACCTCTAGACATATTAACCATGCCCCTCGATCCGTTTTCGCCCGGTTTCCGGAGCTCAACCTATATTTCGAGAATGAATAATCCTATAGGCTCGGCCGCTATCGCTAGGATCACTAGTGTATGGACGAGTAATGACTTAGATAGGCTTGAGAGATCATCAACATACATATTCTGTAAGGATACGTATGAGAGGCTGAACAAGTATTTGAGGAAAACAATAGATGATCTCATAGATGTGTTCAGGAGTAAGAAAAACACTGTGGTAGTGGAAGCTAATACCGATTATTTGGAGAAAATACTTAGTTCTCCGAAATTATATGAATCCATAGATTCAGCACTGAAGATCGTGTCTAGTATGTATGATCTAGTTTTTGTTGAAAGCTACAATGACTCCGCTGCTCCGACCCCAGGATCTCTTGATTCGCGTCTCGCAATAGTTGTTGCTCCATCTAAAGTAGCGGTTTATGATGGGGAGAGGTATAGGAAATCAGTATTGTTGACTACCTATACATCATCCCCTATGTTTTTGACAACATCCAAGATAATAGATATCTTGGGCACCCCCATGGCACTCTATGATCTGCCTCCGGGCCCCGGTGAAGAATCAGAGAAGATCATCGGCGAGATAGCAGAATTTATATTAAGAATGGCGGTGTAGCCTATGTTTAAGGGGAGCATTTTTGATGGAAGAACTAGTCAAAAACGGTTATTCTCGCCGTGAATCGGGCACAGAATACATGTTTCTAATACTTGAAAGATTTAAAGCCGTGGCTCAGAAAGGCGATCCAGAAGATATTGTTGAGGCATACAAAGGTATAGTCGACGAGCTCAAGGAGAGAAGACCTGTTAATGCAGGTGCATGGAACCTTGTCAGAGAGATAGGCAAGTATCTTATCGAGAAAGACTATGATCGTGATTCATTCATAGAGTTCATCGAAGAACTTAGGCGAAAAACTGATGAGGCCTGCTGGGAGGCAGCTAGAGTAGCTTCTCATAGAGTTATGAAAGATGATGTAATAATTACGCTTAGCCGCGGAGTCTGTCTAAGGAGGTTCTTCAAAATACTCGCCGATAACAGGAAGAAGGTAAAAGTATATGTCATGGAGTCTAGGCCTGGCATGGAGGGCTTGGATCTCGCTGATTATCTCGATAAGCTTGGTTTCGAGACATACTTGATAGTAGATTCTGCGGCCCGTTTCTTCGTCAAAAACTGTACCAAAGCATTCATTAGCGCAGAAGCCGTGGCGGTCAATGGAGCAGTTGTTGGAAAAGTTGGAAGTAGTCTATTAAGCCTCGCATCCAACGAGGCACGTGTCAGGGTATATGTTATAGCGCCTCTCTACAAGTTCAGTCCAGAGACGATATATGGTGAGCTATTGAAACTCCCTGAAGGCGACTGGACCCTCCTCATGAGCCCTGATGTACGTGCTACTTTGCCGGAAAACTATCGGGCTCGGGCACCAATCTATGATGTGACACCGCCGCAATATATTGATGGAATAGCGACTGATGCAGGCTTATTTGCTCCGCAAGCTGTGCCGGTGATACTAAAGCAGATCTATGGTAGTTTTCCACCGAGAATTCTACGTGTTGATGAGATAATCGAATCGCTCGAAAAGAAATACTTATGGTGATAGATATGGAGATCCCGCAGGAAGTGATCAAAATAGCTGAAGACATTAAGACCATGCGTATAAGAGGCGCTGGCCGTATAGCGAGAGCAGCTGCTAAAGCATTAAAGATCGCTGCACAGAAATACGAGGGCTCTAACGACCCAATGGAGTTTAGGAGATATATGGCACGAGTAGCCGATCTACTCATATCGACGAGGCCTACTGCTGTCAGTCTCCCTAACGCTGTCTACTATGTAATGTATCATTTGGAGAAGGCTGAAGGAAGTGTGGAAGAACTGAGAGAAGCAGTGATTAGAGCTGCTGACACCTTCATCGCTGAAAGCCTAGAGGCTGTCAAGAAGATAGGGCGGATAGGTGCCAAGAGGATCAAGGACGACGCCGTAGTATTGACTCACTGTCATAGTACTGCTGCCGTATCAGTCATAGTCGAAGCATACAGAATGGGTAAGATCAGACGTGTATATAGTACAGAGACAAGGCCTTTCTTCCAGGGAAGGATAACCTTCAGACACCTAACAAGAGAAGGGGTACCAGTCACACAGATACCGGATAGTGCTGTCCGGTACATAATGCATGAAGTGGATCAGGTAGTAGTAGGAGCGGATACCGTCACAAGCAATGGAGCCGTCGTAAACAAGATTGGTACGAGCCAAGTAGCCCTCGCAGCCCACGAGGCACGTGTCAGGGTTTTCGTCGCGGCAGAAACATATAAGTTCAGCCCGGCAACCGTCATAGGCGAACTTGTACCTATAGAGTTCAGAGATCCTACAGAGATAGTGCCTGCTGAATGGATAGCGAAACACCCCAACGTGAAAGTACTGAATCCTTCTTTTGACGTGACGCCGCCTGAGTATATAGACGCTATAATTACGGAGCTAGGAGTAATACCTCCGCAATCAGCAATACTGATCCTCCTAGAGAGATTCGGATGGGCATTGGAAAAGATTAAACAAGGTGGAATTGGCAGAATTAGATTCGAAGAAACACTTGAGGAGTGACCCAGAGTGGACGTTGAAACCATGAGGAGAAAGATTATCGAGTTAGTCGATGATAGCCGGGAGGATGGGAGAAAAATAGCTTTCTACTCCAACCCAACAGTCCAGGAAATCCTAGACGTATTATACGACAGATGGGAGAAAAACGGTAGAAAAGGTATACCACTCGATTATGCAACCGAGGAAGAGGTTAAGATCCTATATACAATAGCTGTCAAAGCCACAAACGTTCCCGCTTCGAAGAGCTATATTAGCTTCATTAGGAGCAAATTATTTGGCAAATCCTAAACATGCTTCAAGTAAGAGTAAAAAAGGCGGATAAATAATCCTTTTAACATGCGCGCCGCCCCCCAAGTTCGACGCCCCCGTAGCCGGGGTATTGGATGACTTGGGGGGACTTGTCCCCCGCATTATGTTCTCTCGGTGAAACAATCATGGCGACTGATGAGAAACGAGAAGAGCTTAAGAGGAAAATAATATCAATTCTTGAAACAATAACGGATCCCGAGATCGGGATCGACCTATGGAATCTAGGCTTAATCTACGATATAGACATTGTTGATGAGGACAATGTCAAGATAAAAATGGGGTTAACGACTCCTTTCTGCCCTCTCGCAAACATTCTCCCTATGATGGTCGCTGAAGAACTTAAGAAAAAGCTAGGCGTCAACGCCGAGATCGAGCTGGTATATGATCCGCCTTGGACACCTGAACGGATGACGGAGAAGGGACGGAGAATATTCAAGGAGAGATTCGGCTACGACATAGTTGAAGAATATAAGAAAGCGTATGGGAAGAAATAAGCTCCATATTCCCGGTTATTGATAGAAAAAGATTTTTCATAAAGAACAACATCTTTTGTTTGCAGGTGTGGATACTTATGCCATGGAGTATACTCGAGCTACTCCGTAATAATCCGGACAAGCTAAGGGAGTATGTCAGGAAAAGATTCATGGATCCAAGAATAGTTGATGAAGCATATGAAACCGATGTTAGATGGCGCCAGTTATTGACGAAGATACAGGAGCTCAGACATAGGCACAATGTTCTCAGCCGTGAAATAGCTAAGCTGAAAGGCCCTGAGAGGGAGGAGAAGATACGGGAGGTTAGAGAGCTTAAGGCACAGCTGGAAGAGCTTGAGAAAGAACTCAAAGAGCTTGAAGAGAAGAGGTTGAAGCTTCTATTTAAACTCCCAAACATTCTCCACGAGACAGTGCCTATAGGTCCAGACGATACATATAATGTCCCAATAAGGTTCTGGGGCAAACCTAAGGTCTGGAAAGGATATCTCGAGCAGTTTAAGGAGCAGACAGAGAAGTATGGCTTCAAGGTTGACTATGAGCTCATCGATTGGAAGCCTATCGGGCATGCTGATATGCTTGAGAAAGTATTGAAGCTCGGAGATACTTTTAAAGCGGGACAAGTTGCTGGGAGCAGATTCTACTACCTGTTTAAAGACATGGTGTTCCTCGACATGGCTCTACTGGCTTATGCCGTTGATTATTTGACTAGCAAGGGCTTCGCACTAGTACTGCCACCCTACATGTTACGATACAATATAATGATGGGAGTTATCGATATGGATACATTCAAGGACGCAATATATAAGATCGAAGGTGAAGACCTCTACTTAATAGCGACAGCCGAGCATCCACTGGCAGCACTCCATGCAGGAGAAGATATTCCTGAAGAAATGCTACCACTGAAATACGCTGGGATCAGCCCGTGTTTTAGGAAAGAAGCCGGTGCTGGAAACAGGGATCTTAAGGGCATATTCCGTGTCCACCAGTTCCACAAGGTAGAACAGTTCGTCTACGCCAAGCCCGAGGAGAGCTGGGATATTATGGAGGAACTCATAGCTAATGCTGAAACACTGTTCCAGGGTCTTGGACTACCATACCGTATTGTGAACATTGCTAGCGGGGACCTAGGAGCTCCTGCGGCCAAGAAATATGATCTCGAGACATGGATGCCTGCTCAGGGAAGATTCAGAGAAATGGTTAGCTGTAGCAACTGTACAGACTGGCAGGCTTTCAGGCTAGGCATAAGGCTGATCAGGAGGAAAGGAATGATTAAAGAGTACCTGCACACACTAAACTCAACAGCAATTGCCAGCACGAGAACTATAACAGCAATTCTTGAAAACTACCAGGAGCCCGACGGCGTAGTAGTAATACCGAAAGTGCTGAGGCCATACCTCGAGGCATTCAAGGCGGCGCCAAAAGACGCTATTCATCCCGTTAAGAAAGAGAAAACGGAGTAACAATTATGAGATTCGCGGCTATTCCGACATCAGTTTTCTAACACCTTATAAATCTCCTGGCGCGGTATTTCCCGAGTTATACCAGTTTTCCAGGTTTAAATCCATCCAACTAGTCGATTCTATTGCCGGGGAGTGAAGAATGAGTGAAGAAATAATAGTAGAGCCTGTGAAAGTACAAGTGACTATTTATCTAGGTTTCGACGACGAGAGCGATAAAGCTCTTCAGGTTGCCTGGAGCGTTGCTAAGAAGCTTCTCGAGCATAAGAATATCTGGGTCGAGATAATCCCTGTACATATATGGTTAACAGATCCCATAGGCCTGGAGGTCCCGGATCTGCCTAAGATACTGGTTAATGGAAGAACAGCTTTCATAGGCAGAGCACCGAGCGAAGAAGAACTCATAGATTATATAATGGATAGGCTCGGGGAGACACCGCCAACCAGGCAGGAAGGAGTTGTTTTTGCTGCTATCTATCATACAGGTTTCTTCGAAGGAGCCGTTATGGTTGGCTAGACATTCCTCGTATTTATAATCCAAACATTTATTAAAACGTTTAAATAAAATAATACATGCCGAGCGGCCTGCTACCCACAGTGATTAAGGAATTACATTAAACCACCACCGCCTGCAAAACACTGCTTTTATCACTGCACGGATGAAGCCCTCGATAATTAGGGCGTAAAAACCAGCAATATATTATCGCAGTAGTTCTCCAAGACAGCAAAACAAGAATTAATCGCACTATATTACATCGCGTAAATACCTATGGCCGCTCTTCCCCCGGGTTTTAAGGGGCCGGCCAGCACTGGCCCTACCGGGGGATCAGTGGCGGTGGTGGTTAAGGGGTGGCAGGCCGCGATGAGGCATTTTTCTTTTCCAGCCATTTCTGAGTGTGTTTTACTGCTTTAGCTAAGGCGATCATTGGATCGTTTGAGCTATACAGTTCGATCGAGAAGATCGATAATAGGTAATCACCAGCACCAGTTGTATCCGGATAGCGGATATCCGGTACCTCGATGTATTCGTAGAAGGTCTTCATACCCATAGCGACATGGCTTGGAGATGAGACTAAGAATATAGTTTCGGGGCTTAGCCGTACCAGTTTTTTAACTTGATACTCTATATTCCTAGTTCCAGTAATGTATTCTGCCTCGTCATCATTCATATGTACAATATTGCTGAGCCGAAATATTTCTTCGAGATAAGGCGGCTTGAAGTACTCTATCGAGGTATTGATTTCTCTACGTATGAAGCCCTGTATGTCGACAGCGGTAAATCTAGCTCTTATCTTTACCATTTTTAATTGATGCGGGAGAATTTCTCCCATAACCGGATTAATTATTGCAACATCATATGTATCGGTTAACGTAAAGATAATGGGTGATGATTTCTCTTTTATACCGATAGTCCTTCTACCATCCTCATATTTTAGGACAAATATATTTGTCCGTGTATCCGGGTAAGCCATGACCTCTACTCCTATCTTATGTAACCTATGGATCCAGGAGTACTGATAGGGGGATATCATTGAGACAAGCGTTGTTCTATGTCTTCCTCCATAAACGTTATTGATTGCTTCTATGGTGTAATATATGCCACCGCCAACGCTTCTCTTAATGAACCGTCCATTAACATATATGTTATCGATCGTAGGATTACCGATCACTATGATCTTCACTACATTATCCCCTAGTGTCTCCTCTTAGCGGTCTCAGCGAGTTTTTCTCTCAATATCTTGGCGTTCTTTCCCCTGAAATGATACTCTCTAATATGTATGATCAGATCGGTGGGTGAGAAGAAGAAGCTATTCTCATAGTTATAATCACGCGGTTCTTTGGAGAGATCTAGGCATTTGGATGCTGCGTGAATACAGATAGGACAGGCTATCATACCTGTTGTTTTGTCTCGGCAAGTCCTGATCTTTATACCGTCGACCTCGACGGTGTAGGGCTCCCATCGTGGCTCCCAGACATACGCCATTAGTGATGCACCTCAGCCATTGTTTAGCAGTGCTCAATTATAATGATTAAGCAAGTTTATTGGGATGAGCGGTCGCATCCGGCCTGGTGATTTCATCGGCCTCAGCCTCCAATATGGGGCGGGATACGCTCATCCCGCATTATTATTTAGCAGATGACCTGATAAAACAGTATTGACTACAATATCTAGTATGGGATGAAGAAACCGTCAGTGCCTGATACATGATGACCTTTCAGCGGCCTGACCAGGCTCAGCCGGTTGATCCTTCTTCATCGTTCTGTAGGCCGTTCTCATCATTGCGTGTGATAAGTCTATTTTTGTAGAGGCTATCCAGAATATTGTGGATCAATAAAATAGTGTTAATCCTATGGGAAGGTGATCTAATGCCCAGTTTGACCAGAAATTTTACTGATAATTCTCTCCATTTAGCTTCTTCCTTTTCCACGCTACCTGCATGGCCATATTCTTCTCTCATATGATTTCACGTTCCAGCACTTGTTATTTTGGTGGAAGAGGTATTATTACCGAGTTCTCATAGTCTTGCAGATCGAAGGAGCTCTTATCAAGTCTCTTGACACTGTATTTTTTAACATATGCTATGAAGTCTTTTACGGGATGTAATGGTAGCCTTAATCCCTCAACCCAGTAGTGTATGGGTAGGACGTTTTTCGGCTTAGTTTCCTCCACTATTTTCCATGCCTCGTCAGGATATATGGTATAGACGCCACCCACCGGTATTATGAGCAGATCGACACCTGTTAGTTTTTCTTTGAGATCATCACCTGGTATGTGGCCGAGATCACCTAGATGCGCTATTCTGTAGCCATCGACTTCAACGATGTATACGGCATTCTCGCCTCTACGCCTACCCTGGAACTTATCGTGAAAAGTCTTGTAACCATGAATAACTATATCGTCGACTTCAGCATCACCGTAAAACTGCTTGAAAATCCTAGTTGTAGGCTTCGAGACTATTTCAGCAGCGTTATGGTCGAAGTGGTCATGCGTTATCAATACGAGGTCAGCCTTAACATTGGGTCTCGGCAACCCTATGCTTAGACCGTCATGCGGGTCGAACACTATAGTGTATCCGTTAAGCCTCCTCACTTCAACACATGCATGTCCATGCCATTTAATTATAGGCACTTCTCATCCACCCACATACCATTTATGTTGGGCAAGATACTTATAGCCTAACATTGTTCTTGAAAAATGAGTATAATATTGCTATTATCCCGCCGTGATCACGGTGTTGTATTCATGGATGCAGCCGTCTTCGGTATCTTGGGATTAATACTGATAATGATCCCATCAGCAATACTCTTCGTATTCCAGACTATCATGTATCATTCTAAGAATAAATACCGCGCACCAGTCCCGAGGAAGGACCTGAAAACAGGCCGTATATCTATCATTATACCTATTAGGAAAGAGCCATCAGAACTACTCGATGACGCATTAAAATACTTGTCCGGCCTCAACATCGATAAGGAAGTCATCATAGTATCTGATGATCCCCGTGATAGGCTTGAAGAAATAAGGGCAATTGTTAAGAAGTGGAAGAAGAAAGGACTCGATGTAGCATTTATTTGGAGGAGCGAGGCCAGAGGGTTTAGGACAGGAGCTCTCAATGTCGGATTATATGCTTCTAGAGGAAAGTACGTCTATGTTATGGATATTGATAGCCGTATCGACGAGAAATTCCTAGTTGAGGCCGCTAAGCTCATCGAGGATGGGAAAGCCGACGCCGTTGTTGCGAGATGGGCGCCGAAGAATAGTGATAGTCGTGTAGCAGAAGCTATTGCTTATTCAATGAAATTCGTTGTTGACACCATCTATAAGGGTAGAGCTGGCCGCGGCCTCCCAGTATTCCCTCTCGGCACCGGGACTCTCTACAAGGCTGACATGCTTAAGAACGAGCTGAAGGGCTGGGATGAGAAGAGGATACAGGATGACATGGAGATAGGATCCAGGATGATGAAGCTGGGCAAGAAGATACTATATCATGATAAGTACAAGGTGCTCGTAGAAGTACCTAGGAGATACAGGAGTTTACGTATACAGCAGGAGAGATGGGCATACGGAGCACTGGATGTCGCTATAGCGAGGTTTAAAGACATAATAACATCACCTTACCCACTTCTAGCAAGACTCGACAGCCTTGTATTCCTGCTCCAGTACACACCGGCTGTTCTCGGCATAATAGGAGTCATAATATTAGGGCTAGCATGCATTGTCTACCCGATAGACTATATCGGTACGTATTGGTACATTGGTATTCCATGGATAATATCCGCTGCACTATATGCATACTCCTATATTGATTCTCTGAGAGAAATAGATAATGATCTGTGGCATATCACGGTGAACCTAGGTAGATCGTCGGCGACAACAGTCTCACTAACCCCCACATTCACCTATGCTTCTTTCAAAGCATTATTTAGGAGGCCCTTCATATACAAGAGAACCCCTAAAGGCAAACATGAGAGCAAAGCTCATGGATATAGAGTGCCATGGGAGCTCATAATCGGTGTATCAACTGCTTCATTCGGCCTCTACCTATGCCTGACAGGAATACTATATACTGGTCTCTGGTTCATAACCTACAGTCTAGGATACCTATACTCATGCTATAGATGGTTCGAAGACATAATAAGACGATAACCTGGTAGGAAGAAATAAACACCGCCTTAAACAATTATTGTTTTCCGGTTTCAACCCGGGTTTGGGGTGAAGTATTTTGCCGATAAAATACGCTAGGAAGAAATACAGCGATAAATACATCTATAGTTTACTGAGACCATATGTTAGGAAATGGTTTAAGACTAGATTCGAAACATTCACTCCTCCTCAACGCATGGCAATACCTCTTATCAAGCGCCGGATAAACACTTTGATCTCATCACCCACTGGTACGGGGAAGACACTCGCCGTATTCCTAGGAATAATCGATGACCTATACAGGCACTATGAAGAACACGGCGAGATGCCTGAGGGGATAAAAGTAGTTTATGTCAGCCCCTTACGTGCCCTCAACAATGACATGTACAGGAACCTGCTCCGTCCAATCATCGAGATACGACAGATAGCCGGGAAAATGGGGCTAGAACTACCAGAGATCAAAGTAGCCGTAAGAACAAGCGATACAAGCCCAAGCGAGAAGCAGAAAATGGTTAGAAACCCACCACACATACTCATAACGACACCGGAAAGCCTCGCCATAGCGCTGAACGCCCCCAAGTTCAGAGAAAGACTTAGAACCACCGAGGTAGTCATTATCGATGAAATACATGAGCTGGCGGGCAGTAAGAGGGGAAGTCATCTCAGCCTCAGCATCGAGAGGCTCGAGAACCTCGTGGGAAGGCCTCTGACCAGGATAGGGTTGAGCGCCACCATAGCTCCCCTTGAGGAAGTAGCTAAATTCCTTGTCGGCTACAACGATGATGGTAGCCCGAGAGATTGTGTAATTGTCGACGCAAGGTTTGCTAAACCCATAGATATCAGAGTGCTATCACCGTTGAAGGACCTAGTACATGCTTCAGCGGAAGAGATCCAGGAGAAAATATACAGAACACTTATAAATTTGATCAAGAGGCACAAGACGACGCTTATCTTCACAAACACACGTAGCGCGACCGAGAGAGTAGTGTATAAGCTCAGGAAGATTATGGAGAAAGAAAAGATTATCGATGTGGATAAGATCGAGGCGCATCATAGTAGCCTTAGCAGGGAGGTAAGGCTTGAAATAGAAGAGAAGCTTAAGCGTGGAGAACTAAGGGTAATTGTAAGCTCTACAAGCCTAGAGCTTGGAATCGATATTGGATATATAGACCTTGTTGTACTTCTCAGCAGCCCTAAGAGCGTGTCCCGACTCCTTCAGAGGATAGGGAGGGCCGGACACCATATACGCGAGGTAAGTAAGGGGAGAATAATAGTTGTTGATAGGGACGATCTCGTCGAATGCACCGTACTAGCCAAGGCCGCATATGAGCACAAGATTGACCGTGTAAGGATCCCGCGCAATCCCCTAGATGTTCTAGCCCAGCATATCGTAGGTTTATCCCTTGAGAAAAAATGGCGTGTCGACGAGGCATACCGGTTGATCAAGAGAAGCTACACGTTTCATAACCTATCATGGGAAGACTATATGAGCGTGCTAAGATATCTTAGCGGCAGGTATGGTGACTACTTCGAGCACGCCAAGATCTACTCGAAAATATGGTTTGATGAGGAAGAAGGCGTTTTCGGTCGGAAAAGAACCGCGCGCATGATCTACTATCAGAATATAGGAACTATTCCTGACGAGAGCAAGGCACATGTCTTCACCACTGATGGAAAATATGTCGGTACTCTCGAGGAAGCTTTCGTCGAGTACCTCGTACCTGGAGACCTCTTCGTCTTGGGAGGCCGCGTTTACGAGTATCTAGGAAGCCATGGGTTCAGAGTGATAGTGAAGCCCGCTGACGGCGCCCGCCCCACAGTTCCTAGCTGGTTTAGCGAGATGCTACCACTAGCCTACGATTCAGCCCTCGAGGTTGGGAGGTTCAGACGTATCGTTGCGTCAAAAATACAGTCTGAGCCTAGAGAAAGAGTTGTAGAATGGCTCAGGAAAAACTATAAGCTGCAGAAAAGAGCCGCCGAGAACATCTACGAGTATATCAGGGAGCAACTCCTCTTTACAGGAGGACTAATACCCAGTGATAAGCTAATAATGATAGAAATCTACGATGAGCCCAGGGAGAGAAACATTATTGTTCATAGTTTATTCGGTAGAAGAGTAAACGCGGCATTGTCTAGGGCTTACGCCTATTTTGTCGGTAAAACACTCGGGGTCAACGTCAAGATCACCGTAACCGACAACGGCTTCATGTTAACAATAAAAGGCCATCCCAATGGAGACTGGGAAGCAATATTCAGAATGATTACCCCGGAAAACATAGAAGATGTGCTAAAGAAAGTTTTGCGTAGAACGGAAATGCTCAAAAGAAGGTTTAGGCACTGCGCCGTTAGGTCCTTCATGATCCTTAGAAGATATAAGGGATATGAAAAGAGTGTTCACAAACTACAGATTAACGCTGAAGAATTACTCCGAGCGGTTGAAGACATACCTAATTTCCCCGTATTAAAGGAGACCTATAGGGAAATACTTGAAGACTATATGCACATTGATGCTGCCAAGGAGGTTCTCGAAAAGGTAAGAACGGGCGATATAGACATAGAAGTATTCGGTCCGACAAGCGTGCCAAGCCCGTTTGCGCACAACATTATTGCTCACGGCTATAGTGATGTTGTCCTTATGGAGGATATGAGGAAACTAATTATGAGATTACATGACAAGGTATTAGAGATACTGCGCATGAGGGGGGTATCTATATAAAATAATACTGTTCTTGAACCCGCTTATCCGGCGCTTTCATTGTTTTTCTCTTTCTTTTCGTCCTTATTGGTCAATAGGACTTTTTCGAGCACTTTATCAGGTACCATGAATACTTCTTTAGCTATTGCTTCTATGTAATCGTCACGTGGGGCTATACGTGGGAATCCGAGTCTCAATCCTATTGCTTTTTTCGATGCTTCTTTGAATCCCTTGTTCCTTATTTCTCCCCTAGATATCATCTCGGCTACTTTGAACGCTATGTAGAATCTTACGAAGTTTCTCACGGTTCTTTCTTCTTCGGGGATTGCCTCAGCAGTTTTCTTCAGTATTTCCGCGAATTCATCTTCCGTAATAAATCCGAAAAGTAGCTTTGTAAATGCTACTCTAAGCATACGTGCAACAGTATTACTGTCGATCTGGCCCTGCGATGATGCTTCTATCAGGTTCTTACGCGCTTCCTCATAATTATTTTCAAGAATATTCTTTATTGCCTCCTCGTATTTCTCCTCAGTTCTGAATAGGTTATCGAATAGTGAAGGATATTCGTCGTCAAGGGCTAAGCCGTATTTTGCTATAACATAGAGGCTCGCTATCTCTTTATCATACAGATCTGGCGGTGTCGCTTTGCCCTTAATGGGAACTATGCCGTGCTTCTCATATGTCTCCTTAATTAGTTCACGTAGCTCTTCTCTTGATGTAACATTTCCTTTTCTGATTATCTCGCCTAGGAGATCGACTATTATCTGGATCCTTTTTCTATAGGGGTTTTTATCGGGCAAATCTTTTCAGCCTCTTCTGTTTTTCTATTTCTCTCGTAAACAAGCGTCTGATCGCTATTTCCTGGCCTTTTAGACCCGTATAAACCCTTACTTTTTCACTATATTTATCCACGATAATTTTAGCTCTACGTTTATTGATAATCATGTAGATCTCTATCTTGGTCTTTCTATCTTTGATTTTATCGACATATGTTTCTCCATACCTGTATCTAAGTTCTTTTATAATCCCTGGAATAATGTCTATAATATCTTGGAGTGTAGCCATGAGTGATCACTGTATAGATCTTGTTATTGTACTTGAGAAACTAGACTTTATGAGTTCCCGAGAAAGAATTAATGATGTAGAGATCTGCAGTGAAAATATTATTGTCTGCGATGAAGCATGGAATTTCTGCGATATCGTCATGGATGACCCTCTTGAAATACTGCTAAATACCAGGGATCGCCCATTACTTGTTCTTCCACGGAATATTTATCTTAATATCTCCAAGAAAACTTGAAGCTTCTAATAACCATCCAGCCATTATCTCGGCTAGTTTTCGCCGGGCAGTCTCAGGCTCTATGCGGACACCATATACTTTCTCATAGGCTTCAGCTGCAATATCAGGGTCTATTCTTTCGGCAAAATAATCAATTAATTCCTCATATATCTCGTCGAGCCTGATCCTTCTTCGCCCGATTAGTCTTTTGATATAATCGAAATCCTGGCGAGAAAGAAGTACTGGTTCAACGCTTTTACCTCTGAGTTTCAATAGTTCCCAGTATTTTTTCAAGAGAGAATAATCACTGACAATCTCCCCGGTCGCAAAGAACGGCTTATCACTACTCAACGATCAGTTCCACCTCCTTAAGCTTCTCTCTTATCAGGTTGAGTAATTGCTCGTTATCTTTGACGAGTTCAACTAGTCTTGTCAGGGCATCGAATAGATCATTTATTATTAGCTCATATACTTTGTCCTGCTCATATGGGGCCAGGATTGTAAGTAGTTTTATCATCGTTGTATCGCTTGGATGGGTTTTTCTCTCGATATATTTCTTTACGGCCGTGGCTGATACGCCGAGTTCGTTAGCTAGTTGCCTGACGCTCCTAGTGGTGAGTAGTAGTTCTATTATCTTGTATCTGGCCTCCTTACTGATCCAGTGTACGATCCCGTATTCGTCGTCCAAGGGTAATCACCAGTACAACCTACTTAATTCCCTTATCACCCTAATAGTATTCTGGGTGGCTAGTATTTTGAAGGTGGAGAAAATAGTTTATGATGGCGCATTAAGGATCGTGGAGACCAGTGCTCAGCCAGTTCCTCCAGGCCATATTATTGGCAAGCCTCTCCACGTACTTATTGACGGCGTTGAAAACGCTGTTATCAATGGTGTTTACCCTGTTGAGAAGCCCGTTGTCTTAGGCTCAACGGGTATTATCAGGGTTCTGGAAGCCCCGGCTGCTGATGAGGGGCTTAGCGGTAAAATAGCGTTTGTATCGCCTGTATCAAGGCTTGGTAGGCTCTCCATAGAGCTTGACGGTTTATTATCATCTTATGTTGTAGTTCCTCAAGACCATATTATCGGTATCACTAATTCAACGCCAAAACCATTATCCGCATTATCATCTCTTGCATCATTAGCATATAGATTAGCAGTGGATGCAGGGCCTAACCCGTTGATAGTGGGCTGTGGCTTAACAGGGATTATGACAGCATTACATACTATAGTAGCTGGTGGTTCGCCAGACATAATATGTACAAGGCGTGACTCGCTTAGATTTGTTAGGGCGTCAGGCCTAGTTCCTTTACAGTCCATCGATAATATTCGCCGAGGCTACTCCTCAATAGTTTATACATCGTATTCCCCATGGATACTCAATAGGCTTGTCAAGAACACTGATATATCACGAATAATTGTTTCGCCCCTAGTGGGTAGTACTAGTATTCCATTCACACGTATTGGAGGGAGAATAGAGGCTGTAATGCCGCTACCTGATAGAATCGAGTACAAAGCTGGGGTTTTGGAAAAAACTAGGCGATTAATCAGTTTTGCCGAAGCCAGTAGGATCAGTGATGTCGCGGGGCTTATACCGCCTGCCAAGCTGGGTGTGATCGTCTCTTTTACTCGTTCCTGATCATTTCTGCTAGTCTTCTAATTCCTTCTTCGATAACATCGGGCGGCGGATAGCTGAAGCTAAGCCTCATACTGTTAGCGCCGGATCCGTCGGTGTGGAAGCTTCTGCCAGGTACATAGGCTACCTTATACTTGTCCAGCGCCACCTGCATCAGCTTCTTCGTGTCGAAGCCAGGCTTGTTTACGTATACGAATACGAAGAAGCCTCCGACAGGCTCAGTGTACCATACGTTTTCGGGGAAGTATTCTTTTATCGCTTTCAGCATAGCGTCTCTTTTCTCCTTGTATATCGGTGCGATCTTGTTGGCATGCTCTAGGATGAAATCCAACCGTATAGCCTCGGCTACTATGTACTGGTTTAGAGTCGGTGTATGTAGGTCCATGTATTGCTTTACGAGTTCTAGTTTGCGTGTCAGCATCTTAGGTGCTGCTATCCAGCCTATTCTTAGTCCGGGTGCAAGTATCTTGCTTATAGTGCTCATATAGATGACTCTGTCCTCGGTATCCCAGGTTTTCACCGGTCTAATATCCACTGTGTCGTCGAAGACGAAGTAGCTGTAGGGGTCGTCTTCTAGAACGAGTATGTCGTACTTGTTGGCTATTTCTATCAAGTGCTTCTTTCTCTCAGGCGGCATAGTTGTTCCGGCGGGGTTCTGTGCCACTGGTATTGTATAGATGAACTTTATCTTCTTGCCTTCATTGACTAGTTTCTTAACCGTCTCCTCAAGAACATCTGTCCTCATACCGTTCTTATCGATCTTTATCCCGACGAGCTCTGCTCCTCTTATCTTAAAGGCGCCTAGAGCGGCTAGATATGAGGGGTTCTCTGTTATGACTACGTCTCCAGGGTCTATCAGTGCTCTAGCTATAAGGTCTAGTCCCTGCTGGCTACCGGTCGTTATAATTATGTTTTCAGCATCAGCAACTATTCCTCTCGCTTTGTATAGGAACTCCGACAACATCTCGCGTACTTCTAGTATTCCCTTGGTCTCGCTGTATTGTAGGGCGTAAGCACCTTTATTCTTGATTATATCGTAAGTTATCTTTGCAAGGTAATCAGTAGGGAAAGTACGGGGATCGGGAACTCCTCCGGCGAGGCTGATGACGTCTTGTCTCTGCTTAATGATTGCGAGGAGTTCCCTGATCTCAGAGGCTTGGATAGATTTAGCCACGCGGCTATAGAACTTCTCATAATGATCCAAAGCCTTCCACCGATTATAATATATCCGAGTCCATGCAATTCATAAACTTATCGTACATAGGGGAGGCATGAATGGAATTCAATCTAGTACTTAAAAAATTTAGGGCTGGCATGACGAGAATAGCCTACCTATATCCTTCCACATATGAGGCTATGCTTTCCAGTCTCCCAACACACATGATCTATTATCTAGCAAATAGTATAGACGAAGTTATCCTGGAGCGCTTCCACATCCATAGGTTTCAGAGCGAAGAACCTCCACCGAGAAGCATTGAAACAGGCACTCCGCTCGACAAGTTTGACCTCATCATAACGAGCCTACATTACGAATTATCAGTAATCGATCTATTAAGATGCTTAATAGCCGCGGGCATAGATCCGAGGAAAGACAGGAGGAAACAAGTAATTATAGCTGGCGGACCTGTCTCGATATCCAATCCTATTCCTTATTCTGATTTTATCGATGCATTCATCATAGGAGAGATCGAGAATACAATACCACGCCTCATACATGACTGGGTTGAGACTAAAGACAAGAAACAGTACCTGGAAAAAATATCTTCATACAGTGATGTATATGTTCCCGGCTATAACGATGGAGCTAGGAGATCTTATGTTGAGAGCCTAGATAATGCCTTCTATCCTATTAGACAGATACAAAATGATGAGATCGAACCCGTCTATGGACGTGGTTTTTTACTTGAGACTAGCCGGGGATGTAGGTACTGGTGTAGATTCTGTATGGAGGGCAGGCTTTTCAAACCTTATCGTGTCAGAAGTTTCAATTTGTTAAAGAATCTTGTTGATAATGGGATAAGGCTTAACCGTGTTAACAGGGTTATTACTTATTCGTTGTGTTTTCTGGGTAGTATTCATGAGAAAAGATTGTTAGAATACTTTGTTGAACAAGGGATTTCAGCCGTTATTCCAAGCCTGAGGATAGATCATATAGATAATGATGTACTTGAGCTAATCCGTATGCTTGGGCAGAGAACAATCACTGTAGCTCCTGAGTCGTTTCTAAATATGAAGAACTGTGTGTTTGGTAAATATTGTGGTAAAGACCTACTTAGTAGTCTCGAACAAATTCTTGAGAAAGGCTTTGATCTTAAAATATATATGATAGTGGGCGTTAAGGGTATTGCAGAGAAGGAAGTTGAAGAAGCACTGCTGGTTGAAAGACTAGCTCGTAGAGCTAGGAGTATGGGAAGGAAGGTCGTTATCAGCGTTAACCCGCTAATACCTAAGCCTAGGACACCGTTTCAATGGATAGGTATGCTTAGAACGGAAAGAATAAGATCTTTGATCAAGGCTTTAAAGAGTAGGTTGAGAAAGTATGCTGATTTTAGAGACTATGATATTAGATGGGCTGTGATGCAGGCCGCTATATCCCTTGCTGATAAGAACATATCGAAGACTCTTCTGGAAACAGCATTGCAGGGTGGAGGATTGTCGGGGTGGAGGCGTGCGTTGAGAAGTACTGGCTTCAATATAGAGTATGTCTTTAGTGGTTACGATCCAGATGAAGAGCTCCCATGGTCTAAGATACTGATCGATGAGGGCCATGAAAGGCTTGTAAGGGGGGAATACGAGTTGTTGTTATCCCTATTAGGAGAAGCCCTTAGCGATCATGGCTAGTTCTCCTATGTATGATATTAGTGCTAGTGATGATGCGAGCTCGCCGACTATTAGCGGGTTTATTTTACCACCGTTTATAACGCTGTATAGTTCTCTATTCATAATTGTTTGTTCCGCTTCTGAAATCGTATAGGGTAGAGCTACACGTATGTCTAATCCCAGCTTTAATCCTCTGAACCCGCTAATCAGAAAATATCTTCTGATCTCACTTCTCAAAGCATACTCGGGCTTTATACCTATTGATAAATAGAATGATGTTAGTACTCCTAGTGTAACGGGTATTATCGAGTTGTCTATGCCTCTCATGTTCTCTATGGCGTTATAGGTTTTCACTATCTCTGACTGGCCTATCCCTACAGATGAAAGTGTTAGTCTAGGTATAAATATCAATAATTTATAGTCAAGTGTGATATAGGGTGCTAGTATCGGTACCCTGGTCTCACCTATAGTCTTTACTAGTTCGTTGATATCGCCACTGGTAATCATTGATTTTATTGCTTGGCAAGGCGCGGATTCTCCTATAAGGATTGTTTCAACGATTCCTCCTGATTCTCTACCGTAACAGAGTATGTGTAGTTTCTTGTTCTTAGATTTTAGAATGGACTCTATTTCTTCGCATTTTTCTTCTTTACTTATATTGAATAATCTTATCCAGCATTTATCGGTCTTGATACTGATTTTCGTGTTGCGACAGATCGTTACTCCTAAGTCCATGGTCTCCATTAGTGCTGGATAAATAGATGATAATGGAACATATTTTTCTCCTCTAACAGTTTCACCCTCTAGTTCTATAGGCCCTATGATCGTTACCGGGACCTGTATAGCTCCAACGGGTCTGTAGGATATTCTCCCCTCTGTATCGACGAAATCGAGTATCGAGGAACCAGTAGCTGCGAGTGATATGCCTAGTTTTTTCTCAAAAAACTTTCTTCTAACTAGGGCGGCGAGGTTCTCGTTGTCGAGTTTTTCCTCTAGCTCTCTGAGAGCCTCGTCGGATTCTCCTATTTCACTGAATATTTTCTGTATATCTTCATTGTTCCTTTGTCCCAATTGATCCTATCACCGGTCTGTAAGCTATTGCGTAGTGAATCAGTCCTGCTTCGCGGTCTTCTTTTATTCTTCTGAGAACTGGCTCAACTATCATTCCTTCTTTTATTTCTTCTGGGAGGATATCGGTGAGGGGTGCTATGATATGCGTTTTTGTCTCTAGTGTTTCGAGCATTGCTATTATTCTGGGCCGTTGTTCTTCAAAGCCTTCTGGTGCTGGGTAGATTATTGTCCACGAGATCACTTTTGCTTTCTCGTTTTCAAGATAGTAGTCTTCTAGCTCATTTGATCCACAGTATCTACAGATATTTGATGGCGGGTAGTTTATACGGCCGCATTTAAGGCATTTCTTAGCGTAGAGTCTGTAGTGGCTGTGTCTTTCTCTCCAGTATCTGGGGATAGAGAACCTCATATGGTCTCACCTTATACGCGTGATTATTCCTCTGAACTTCGCGTAGGTGGCGTAATCAATCATGCATTTCCTGTTGATGTAATCGTCTACTTTTGGTGCTTTATCCTGTCTCTCAATGATTTTGTCAGTGACAACTATGCTGTATGCATCGCTACCCGCACCGCTACCAAATGGTGCCAGAAGTATTCTCTGTCCTGGCTTCGCTATATCAAGGACCCTTGATAAGCCTATAAGTGCTGATGAGTTGTAGCTGTTGCCTATATACGGTGTTACTAGGCCCGGCAATACTTTTTCCTTGGGGAACCCGAGTCTTTTAGCTACTGCTAGTGGGAACTTACCGTTTGGCTGGTGGAATACTGCGTAGTCGAAATCTGATACACGTAGCCCTGTCTGTTCGAGTAAGCCTTTAACTGCATTGATTATATGGTGGAAGTATGCTGGTTCACCAGTGAATCCTTCGCCATGCAGTGGGTATGGCTGGTGTGCTCTACGCCAGAAATCAGGCGTGTCTGTTACGTAGGTGTAGCTTGCCTCGAACACTGCGGCTGCTTCTCTGGCAGGGCCCGTTATGAGGGCTGTGGCGGCTGATGATGCCGTGAACTCTAGTACATCTCCCGGGTTTGCCTGTGCAGTATCGCTACCAATAACTAATGCATACTTTACAAGGCCTGAAGCTACCGCTCCTATGCTTATCCTTAGTGCTTCGCTCCCAGCTCTACAAGCGAATTCTAGGTCTGTAGCCATCGTATCTGGCGTTATGCCTAGGGCTTCAGCTATTATTGTCGCTGAAGGTTTTACAGCGTAAGGTTTTGACTCTGTACCGAACCATACTGCTCCTATTTCTTTCGGGTCTATTCCCGCTCTTAGGAGCGCATTGCGGGCCGCTTCCCAGCCCATTGTGACTGCGTCCTCGTCTCTCCCGGCAACGGCTTTCTCTATTACATTTAGGCCTCGCGGCGTTTCAGGAGCGAAGCCCCATAGCCTCGCGATCTCGGAGAGCGATAAACGCCAGCGCGGGATATAGGAGCCCCAACCAATTATTCCTACACTCGGATCGGGACGCAAAACAGTTTCACCCTCTAGCTCAAGTCCTAGAATATCTTTTGAGAGTGTAAAAAATCGATTCTATGTTTTTGTAGCGATAAAATAAAGATGTTCTTCTTTACCTTGTCCTCAGCCTTGGCTCAACAATTCTCTCTAATGCCATTCCTATCAATACGAATGTCAAACTAGTTATTGCTATGAGAAGTCCCGGCGGTATGATCCACCACCAATCAGTTATTGCCGCATTTGCTCTCGCGTTTGCGAGTATTGTTCCCCATGAGGGGAAGTTCTGTATTATTCCCAGCACAGCTAGTCCTGCGACTGTAAGTATCGCTGCCGGCACCGAGAATACCATGCTAGCTACAGCATACGGTATAACCTGTGGTATTATATGTAGGAATATAATGCGTTTATTACTTGCACCCAGACATTTCGCTGCCTCAACATATTGTTCTCCTTTTATTGAGAGCGTCATTGATCTTATGACTATTGTTAATCCTCCCCATGAAAATATTACTATCGTCAACAAGATTACCCAGATGACAAGAACAGGGTTGTTCGCATATATCTGCCTGGCGATCTCACCAATTATAATAAGAATTGGTAGAAGCGGAATATTACCCATTACGTCTACAGTTCTTTGTATGAACTCATCAACGAGACCTCCGTAGTAGCCGCTGATAGCGCCAACAATCACTCCGATTAATGTATCAAGGAATGCTACAACGAGTCCTATAGATAATGCTACGGGGAATCCATAGTAGAGGCCAAGTGCTAGGTCTCTACCATTGGAATCGGTGCCCATTAAGCCATATACAGATCCTTTCACTACTATTTTGATGCTATCAACTGGTGGTGCTGCCAGCTGTACAGGGAAGCTCGGTAGTGTTACAAAATATATTGAGAACGTATAACTGCCTTCCAGCGGTTCGAATGTTACGTTAGATGCTGATCCACTGATCGATACTGGTTTTCCAAAAACTATGTTTGATATCTTGTATACATTACCCATTCCAGTTGCTAGGTTAACGGTTACATTGTATAATTTTTTGAATTCTTCCTGTACCTGATCAGCATTAAGCACATTTGTAGGCGATATGTAGAGCGGCTGAGTGACATATATGTATGCTGCTCCCGATATGTTTTGCTGGAATAATATAGATGGTGCTCCATTGTATAATACCATCTTTATACCGTCAGGTCTTGTTACAGTGATTATTATTGTTGGTGCTTTATATCTTTCTCCTGTATTGATGTTATATGCTTTATACCTATCCAGCAGTTTGATTTTACTTATTTCGAACAAGAGACCTGTTGGGAATACCTTGGATTTTAGATTATAGTTTGTAGTATAGTATAGCACAGGTACAGTATAGTATTTGGTTATTGTCATGTTCACCGAGTATTGCGAGCCAGGTATCGTATGTTCATACTGAAATACAGCAGGTACGCCGAGATACGCAATCCATGCGGGTGGTACTAGTTTAGGGTTCTCTTGCCATGCTTTTAGATTATTCCATAGGGCGGGAAAATTGGGAGGTAATACTATAATCGCTGAGATCGCTATAGATACTAGCACTATTAGCATGATTATTCCTACTTTTCCCGTACCATATCTCCATACCTCTTTAAATCCCTCCTTAAGAGCTGCAAGACCTAATCTTTTTGATATTTTTTCCATACCAGTCTTTTTGCTCATTAATACCTCACCCTAGGGTCTAAGTATACATATAATACCTCGAGAACGAACCTAGCGATAATATATACGAGCGTTAACACATAGGTCAGACCAAGTATTGTAGGTACATCTCCAGCCTGTATTGCAGCGTAATAGAGGGATCCCATTCCGGGATAATTGAATACTGATTCTGTAATTATCATTCCGCCGAGAGAGCCCGCTAATGCTAGGATTACGTAGGTCACTATAGGTGGTGCTGCCACTCGTATAATGTATTTTTTAATTATGTCGCGCTCAGGTAGTCCTTTTGCTTTAGCAACCATTACATAGTCCTCGCGCACTATTCTTAATACAACTGCTCTCACGCTATATAGCCACGAACCCAAGAATGTTATAACTATAGTTATTATAGGTAGTGCAGCGTAATATAGTATCATTGCTAGATGATACGGAGGATTCTGCCAGAAATGATTAATGTGATCGATAATCGGCATCGCGGTGGGCGGAAATATTGGTATCATGTAAGCGAATAGCAGTATAAATACCATTCCAAGCCACCATACTGGTATAGCATTGAAAAGTGCTGCATAGCTTACTACTAATCTATCCATTAGTGTCCCATAGTGATATGCTATTTTCGGCGCTAATGGTATTGCTATAGCAAAGCATATTATCTCTGCGATTGTGAGCATAACTATTGTTCTTGGTAGACATGCAAGTATTACCGCCGAGACAGGGGCAGGGGCTGGTATACCAGCCACGTTCGTTACTTCGGCCTGTTTTGTTATTCCAAGATCAAATGTTAGTGTTCTCCACACTAATGGCAACACTCTCTCATACCATGGCTTGTTTAGACCATACAGTTCCTCTAGCTTTGCACGATACTGGGATATCAGTTGTGAAATCATAACACAGTTTTCAGGCGGTGGTATCCTTATAGCGATCTCATCTGCTGGTTTGGCAATCTTAGCGCCAGCAGGATATATGAACTTTATTGTAAATTCATACTTGCCCACCAACGGTTTCAAAGTAATTTGAGTGCCGTTCCTGTATGGTTCGCCATACAAATACGTTACTACCTGACTAGAGGATACCTTTACTTCTCCGTATTTCGCCGACAAAGCACTTGTTAATTCTTTGGCTAGAAAAGTATTGTTCAGCCGGAGTTTTATGGGCATAATGACGATTAGTCTTCCATTGATCTTTGTCGCATTAGTTACTTCCGGCGCTCCCCTATAGAGAGTTACTGTGACACCATCAGGTCTTTTAATCGTAACAATTATTTCGGGTACGGCAAGTTTATTATTTATTTTATAGATTGTAAGATTCATGATCGTTATATCAGGCATGCCTGGAGGACTATTTATACTTTTAAAGTTCAGAGAAGGATTCGAGAGATCCAGCGTGATTGTTGTTGTAAACATAGAGCTATTTATTGCTTGGAAATTACTGGTAGCAGAACCAATCGGCTCACCTAATGCTTGACAATACTGGTTTCCATGTGCTTTCATAAGTAGAGCTTTTGTGTATGCGTTAACTTTCTGGTTGATTATTGCTTTCCATACGCCTTCAGCATAACCTGTTGCCTCCATTATTATGCCAGTGAGAAGGACTATAAGAATTAGGGCAATGGTAAGTGCTACTGCTCTCCTAGCGAGTATAACACCCACACCTGCCAAGCCCTACTGCACCTCCAGAGCTATGTAATGTGTAGGTCATCAGACGGATTAATCTCTTGCTGATACTGGAAGAGATTGATTTCCAATGCTTATTCAATTCTATTAATAATATAAAAACTTATCAGGTTCAGTGTCATTAATACTACAACATAGAATCTAATCATGTATTAAGTGCAGGAAAAAACAATTTTTGATTCTTAATTAAGCTAAAAAAGAAGATGATTCTTTCCTTAGTGCTTCTTAACTAAAGGCACTATAATGCTGATAATTACTAGTATCAATATTATTATGCTCAGTATCTCTAGCGTACTAACAGTACCTTTGAGACCGCTAACGTCGGATGATGTTGACTCTGTTGTTGACTTAAGGCTGTTGATACTGGCCTGTAGCGATGATAGTGTTCCTTCGAGTGCTGTTATCTTGTTGTTGACCTGGCTTAGTGACTGTGTTAGTGTTGCTGCTAGCTTTGATAACGTGTTCTGCATTGTTGTTGTTAAGTTCTGCATTGATGCCGATAATTTGTTGAAGGCTTCTGACACCTGTGCGCCCAACTGCTGCGCTAGCTGTGATCTTAGTTCTTCGATCTGTTTCTGCATCTGGCTCTGTAGGTTACTTAGCTGTGACTGCAGGTTACCTATCTGCTGCTGCATTTGTTCTAGCTGTTTCTGTGTTGCTGGTAGTGATGTTACCTGTATTGATGAGACTGCTGGTAGTGCTACCTGGTCGCTGTAGGCAATTACTAATAGCTCGTAGGTGTAGTATGGCTGTAGTATCTTAGTTATACTTGCGGGTATCTCGATCTTGAACTGCCCGGCTCCTAATGGTATAGCATCTCCTGTGTAGATCACCTTGTTGGTTGTTGTGTCAATCAATAAGAACTTGGCGTGTAGTGTTCCCTGTCCTGTTACTGATACGAATGTCACATAGTTCTCGCCTACGATTATAGGCCTCGGGTTAATGCTTAGTATCTTGGTGAATACTGGTGTACCAAAGTACCAGGTGCTCGGTGCGAATGGATACGTTGGATCTCTGAAGGCTTTCAATACCGCTGTCTGTGCATCTTTGTTGAAGCTGTCAATGTAGAAGGGCCCATCGCTTACCCATGCGACACCATGGGCGTTGATCCAGTTGACTAGGTTCTTGAGCCTCTGTACAAACTCCTGGTCAGTTAGTACTACTTTACCGTTAACGTTAAAGACGCTCTTATAGTCAGCCGGTATCGCTCCCTTAGCTATGAATTCTTCAGCTACCTTCTTTACGTCTTGTACAACGGAAGGTACTACTAGGTCTATTACGTGTAGGCTTTGTGCCTCTGCTCTGTCACTTGTGAGAGCATATGTCTTTAGATCGAATGCAAGGTAGAACTCTATAATGTCTAGCTCGATCGGTACGGATGGACTGAATATAGCGTAATCAGCAATATAGTTAGGGTCGAAGTGCCAGTAATCCAGATAGACGTCGACCTTTCCTGTGTCCCAGTGGAATACATATCCCTTGATCGGCTGTAGTCCAGGTCTTAATAGTGTTGAGATACTGCTCTCCAGCGTGCTCTTTGTCGGGTTATATGCTATGTCGAAGAGCAGTGCTAAGTATCCTACTATATCTGCCCATGTGATTGTTGTTCCATCATGCCACTTTGCTCCGAGGAGTTTACTGAAGTCTAATGTTACTTTACTCTTAGCAGTTACTCCGCTACCAACCGTTACCCATTTCTCTTTGTTGGCATCCCATATGACTGCATTGCTTGGTACTGGTATTGATCCCTTAGGCCCGGCGGTCTGTACAGTCCATGATACTCTGAACGGTATTGGCTCACCGTTGAACGGGTTTCTCCAGTCAGACGGATCATAGGTCGCTCTCATTATGTCTACACTATATATGTCGCCGAAACCGCCCCAGTCGTTCCAGATACTGCTTGAAGTCCATATATAGCGGTGTCCTATGCGTACTATGCCGTTAGGCGTGTCCATCGTGCGTAGGTTGAATGGGCTTCTCAGTCCGCTTCCTAGGTCATCAGTAACTCCTGTAACGTAGCTTGCGTAGGGCTGTAGCTCAAGTCTTGTTGCAACCCATATACGTACTGCTTCATGTATGATTAGAATTGTCGCGTTTCTGTATAGCCATATGTACTGCTGCTTGCTGGTGAATTTTCCTAAGTAGATCTTCTTGGTTAACTCATCAATCGTCTTGTTGTGGTAGTTCCACCAAGCCGCGTTTCCTATACCAGGCATGTATCCGAACCATGGTGCACCGAACTGAGAGATCGTTGCTGAGTCCCATCTGTCAATACCTCCTTTACCCCAACCCTCCGTATATATGTGCCATTTAAAGTCTATCGGGTTGGTGAAGTACACTGTTCTTATAGCCTGTGCGAACTGCATGTACATTCTATCTACTGTGAAGCCTACTGCTGTTAGAGCGTTCGCCAGGAGATCGCCTATCTCTTTTCTCTCGTCCTCGGTTCTGATAACGAATTTTACGACTATCGGTTTGCCATCATAGTACCACTTACCATTGATCATCTTCGCTCCTGCTGCTGTTAGTGCTTGGCTTATCATCTTGGCTGCCAGTGTTGGGTTATACGTGAACTGGTACTCTGCTACTATATCGGCGATTATCGTGTATGTCGGGTCGTATATTGATAGGAATGTGTACATTGGAGCGGCGTAGTTACGGTAAATGTTCTGGACTATATACTTTCTGTCTACTAAGTAGTTAATTGCAAACCTAACTTTTCTGAACGCAAATGGGTTAATGCCTTTACCGGGGTATGCGCCGAATTCTACATAGGTCTTACCATTAGTATGGTTTACGAATACTATTGCGCCTACAGGTACTCCTTCCATCTTGGCAATCTGCTCTGCAGTATATGTTCCATTATAAGTCTTTATGTATACTGGTGCTGGGTTAAGTATAAAGTCTACTATGCCACTTGGCGGTGTTAGTAGCTTGACATCCGCGGGTAGCTGTGTCGCCTGCTGCGGGCTTAGTCCATACAGATATACGTCTATGGACTTTGTTATAGCATAAGGAACTTGGTCGGGAGGTACCTGGCTGTATATTAGCTCATTAGCTGCTGGTCCTTTCTCATTAGCATTGATTGTCTGCGCTTGCAATGCGAATGAGAGTGCAGCTCCATATGCTAGGAGTATGATTGCCAATAGGACAATGCCTAGGAGTCTTTTCATAAGTTACACACCCCTAATCGGGTTCCACTCTATAGTGTTTTTCATGTGACTATAAAAAGCTTATCCACTGAACATTTCTGTATATAGAACTCATAGATTTTGGCTCCTAAGTGTGGGATTGGAATTTCATCAATAATAAATATATTCAATTATTTAATTATTTATAGCACTATATCCGTCTAGATAATCTCTTGTATTTTCGACAAACGAAATAAATTCCTATCGATACAAGGAACGATGCTAGTAGAAGAAGAGCCCAGTTAGAACGAGCATCAATAACTAACCTGTTATCAACTAATTTAGATTCCATAATAAAAAATAGATGATAAGCCGCAAGGCTTACTCTTAGGTAATCTCTAGTGTTTAATAGGGTTACATTATTATTTCCAGGTCCTATCACTATATGGCTAATGCCATGGCTACCATCCATGTATGTGAAGTTACAATAAATGTCAAGGCTGGGCCATCCTTTTTTCTCAACTATAATACCTTTATTTACCAGCGCAACTACTATTCCAGCTCTATAGAAGCTTGAGCCTGGATAAGTATGGAATCGAGGACCATCAAAGAACACGTATGCTACGGGTACTGAGACTTTGGTGAAATTATCCCATAACCTTATAGAGTATCCCCTAGTCGTTGGTTTAACTGGCAAAGTTAACACTCTATCTATTGCGGGATTAATACCAACTATAGGTCTGAAGGTTATGAGGGTTGTATTATATATTGGCTTAGTCGAATTATAGGGATATATAATTACTCTTAGCATAATCGGTGTTTTATTAGTCAAGAATGGTGGTTTCATTATAACATCTATACCACTTATGTGTATGTATATGTATTGTTTCAGGGGTTTTACTTGAAGATCGACTACTATCCCTGTATTATACTTGGGATTAACAATGTAGATTATAGGTATGGAAATTAAGATCGCTACGAGTACTGCAAAGGTGACGATTGTCTTCTTATATTCTTTCTTCAATTGATTTGGTTTTCTTGGCAAAAACATCCACCACTAAGTGCTCAGTTGCCCTTTAATAGTCTTAAAGGGAGTTAGCTAGAAATAAAAGATTTGTTAATCCCTAAATTGTCTAATTTAGATAGTTAGCACAATGCAATCTTCGATGAAAACAGGGATAATATATGTTGAAGCATAAGTTGAAAGATAAAGAAAGTAGGAAGCTACTTAAGCACACCGTACTTATGTTTTTATTCATGGGTATAGCACTGAGCATGAGTTTCGCATCCATGTCGACTTTCAATTATACCCGAGTAGTTACATTGGAGAACTTTCATTTATCACCTGGAAAAATGTATACGATATTTCAGCTTACTAATATTACTGATACTTCTCTTATCATAGAGAATAGTTCTTACATAGAGTTCTCACCGACATCGCATGGGTCAGCAAAGATTTTGATGACCGATGTTATGAATAATAGGAGCAGGTTACTAATTATCAGTAGTGATAAAGGCGCGATATATCCTATATCATCGCTTGATTCCATAATAACAGTAGGATCTGTAAGTGGTAAAGATTGCACAGTTAATATAACTATTTATATCAGAGGCTACGAACACAAGTTGTCCTTTCTAGCTATTCCGGGAATGATCGCCGCACTTGTGTCACTTGCTCTTATGTTCAAACTACTTTTACAGTACACTCTGTCAAGAGTTCCCGGGGGCAATACAAAGAAATAGAAATAATCCCTTTATCATTGAAGTAATATATTTTTATAATCTTTAGAGAAAAACATAACAATGGTTAAAATACGCGATGATATTATTTTTTAATGAGGTCTTTCACTTCTTCAGGTGTTCCATAGAGCCAGCAGGATACGTAATGATCTTTCTCTACCTCGATGAGAGGAGGTTCCTCGGTTTCACAGTAATTCTGGATCTCTGTTGTCTTATCATATGTTACACATCTAGGCCTGAACCTACATCCAGGCGGTATATTGATCGGGCTCGGAACTTCTCCCTTGATCGGTAGTTCTCTAAGTATCTTCCTGTATCTTGGGTCCGGTTCAGGTATAGCTGATATTAGTGCCTTCGTATATGGGTGCAGCGGGTTCTCTAGGACGCGACGTGTGTTACCCATTTCGACTATTCTTCCCAGATACATTATCGCGATCCTATCACAGATATACCTTGCAAGAGCTAGGTCGTGTGTAATGAAGACATATGTTAGCTTGTACCTCTCCTTTAGCTCCATCATTAGCTCTAGGATCTCCGCACGGATAGAGACGTCAAGCATCGATGTCGGCTCGTCAGCAACTATGAATCTCGGCTGGAGCAATAAGGCTCTCGCAATTCCTACTCTCTGCCTCTGACCTCCTGAGAGCATGTGCGGGTATCTGTTCAGGAATTCTTCTGGGGGTGTCAGCTTCACTTGTTCGAGAACACGTGCTATCAGCTCATACCTCTCCTCCTTGGTCTCACCAATCTTGTGTATAATCAGAGGTTCCTCTAGGATCTTATAAATGGTGAATCTTGGGTTTAGGCTACCGTACGGATCCTGAAATATCATCTGCATTTCTTTACGTAGTGGTTTCAGATACTTGTCCGGAATCTTTGAAACATCTATGCTCTTGTATTCATCGACAAACTTCGGGTGATAACCCATTTCCTCCCATTCTTTTAACAGCCTTTCACGCGGCCTATAAGCGATCACACCGCCGACCGGATCGACCAGGCGCAGTATGGTTTTACCTGTTGTAGTTTTACCACAGCCGGATTCTCCTGCTAGGCCGAATGTTTCTCCTTCCTTAATGTCGAATGATACACCATCAACAGCATGCACGTAGAGAGGTGGTTTCCTCTTTATCACGTCTATGAAGCTTCTCCTGATGGGGAACCATGTACGTAGATCCTTTACGTAGAGAACTGTTTCATTATCGGGCTTGGGGACGTATATGTTGACCATTAACGATCACCCATTATTTCTTTGCGTGGAGCCAACAAGATACGTAGTGCCCGGGCTCTATCTCCATGACAGGTGGTTCCTCCTTATCACAAGGCTCAAACTTGAACTTACATCTCGGAGCAAAACGGCATCCCGGCGGCGGATTCGATAGATCTGGTGGTACTCCCGGTATGAATTCCAGCTTGTGAATGTCACCGGTTAGCCTCGGTATACTAGCCAGCAATCCTCTGGTGTATGGGTGCTGTGGGTTAAGGAATATTTGCTCGGCTGTCCCATACTCGACTATTTTTCCAGCATACATTATTGCTACTTTTTCAGCCATCTCGGCGATAAGGCTTAGGTCGTGCGTGATAAGGATGATCGACATCTGGTGCTCGCGCTGAAGCTTCTTAAGCAGGTTCATTATCTGGGCCTGTACCACGACGTCTAGAGCGGTTGTCGGCTCGTCGGCTATTACTAGTGGTGGCCTAAGCGCTAGCGCCATTGCTATGACTACACGCTGCTTCATACCGCCTGATAGCTCGTGGGGATAGCTCTTCGCACGTTTTGGATCAATACCGACCATTTCGAGCAGCTTATAGACTTCTTTCATCGCCTCTTCTTTAGACATGTGTTTATGAAGCATCAATACCTCAGCGATCTGATCTCCAATAGTGTATACAGGGTTCAAAGCATTCATTGCTCCCTGGAACACCATCGAAATCTTCTTCCATCTGATCTGTTTTCTGAAGTCTTCCTCGCTTAGCTTCAGTATGTCTCGACCCTCGAAAATAAGCTGGCCATCAACAATTTTTCCCGGAGGAGGTACTAGCCTGATCAGAGAGTAAGCAGTAGTGCTTTTACCACAACCTGATTCTCCAGCTATTCCAAGGACTTCTCCCTTGTTAAGCTTAAAAGAAACGCCGTCTACTGCCTTAACAACACCCTTAGTTGTATAGAAATACGTTTTCAGATTCTTCACTTCTAGCAGTGTTTCTGCCACTCATAAACACCCCATATGAGGGAGTGACAAGCACGCAATACAATTCTTACTTTATCCCTGTAGTTAAACTATGGCCTTTCTTTTATAAACTTGATTCTATTAATAGAAACTGAGAAGATCACTGGTGACAGCCTATGAGCCTGATAAAACCACCATTCATACCTACCCCTCTCAGCGTCGTTAGAAAGGCGCTAGATATAGCAAGGTGTGGACCCGACGATATACTATATGACTTAGGTGCTGGTGATGGACGTGTAGTACTTGAAGCAGCAAAGAGAGGCGCTTACGGCGTAGCTGTTGAGATAGAGCATGATCTAGCTATGCTGATAAAGTATAGGGCTGAATCAATGGGACTAGGTGAACGCATTAGTGTTTTAGAGGCAAGTTTCTACGACGTATACCTGGGGAATGCCACAATCATTTATCAATATCTTTATCCCTCTATTAACGAGGCATTGGCGCCTAAACTGGAAAAAGAACTTTCCCTGGGGACAAGGATCGTTACAATAGATTTCCCCATAAAGTCATGGACCCCTGTACTTGTGAGGCGGATCATTGATGAAGCCGGAATAATAAGAACAATATTCCTATATATTAGAGGTGTAAGCGAGCCAGACGCGGTAATACTCTCTTTAAAACCTATATGCCCTAAAATTATTGCCGGGCAGATGGGTGTGAGAATTGATAGAAGTTGTTGAGAAATCATGGGTTTGGGGAAGGAGACCATTATACTTTGTGAGAGGCGATAAGCTCCTCGGCTATATCGGCTTCGGCGTAATCGATCGAGGCACCAATGTTTTACAGGTACGGCCGACAACGCTTTGCCCGTTAAACTGTATTTTCTGTAGCGTAGATTCAGGCCCGTTCTCGATTAATAGGTGGGCAGAGTTCATCATAGATCTTGAGAGTCTGCTTAATACAATAGATACTGTTGCGCGGTATAAAGAGGCGAGTATTGAGGCATTAATAGATACTATTGGGGAGGCGCTAACATACCCGTGGATCATCGATCTAATACGGAGGCTGAAGGAACAACCATATGTATCAAGCGTGGCATTAGAAACCCATGGGGCACTTCTCACCAAGAAGATCATAGATAGGCTGGACGAGGCTGGGTTGGACAGAATAAATCTGAGCATAGATACACTTAATCCGGAGAAAGCACGGTTTCTCCAAGGAACACCCTGGTATAATGTGAGAAAAGTCATGGAGATGGCGGAATACTTAGTGAAGAAGACCAATATCGATCTCCATGTAACACCTGTCTGGATACCTGGTATGAATGATGAAGACATTATCGAGGTTATCAAGTGGGCTATAAGAATAGGGGCTGGGAAACGATGGCCGCCTGTCACAGTACAGAAATACAATGCTCATAAATACGGACGTAAAATTCCTGGAGTAAAGCCTCTAGGTTGGCGTAAGTTCTGGGAAAAGATAGAAGAGCTAGAAAAAAAGCTAGGTGTCAGGCTAAAGTGGGAAATGAGAGAATGGGGTATGAGGAAAGCACGGCGCTACCCAGCCCCATTCAGAAGAGGAGATAGAGTATACGCGAAAATCCTGTCAAGAGGTGTTTTCCGGGGCGAGTACATAGGTGTTACTATAGGGAAGGAATGGCTGATAACTCTAAGGAGAGGAAGGCTTAGACCAGGAGACACTGTAGTCGCATATGTCACTGAGGACCAGGATGGATTACTCATCGGACGCACAATTGGAAGGCTATAGGAAAGATTTAATAATCCAGAAGAGATACCTAGAAGAGCCTGGGGAGACCGGTCGGTAGTCGAGGCTCTTAACCCGTAGGTCCCGGGTTCAAATCCCGGCGGGCCCGCTCGCCCATTCTATTTCTACTTCAACGATAAAAAGAAGATAAAGAAAGATTACACTAGGTACGCGATTACATCAATATTTAAAGTGTTCGATACAACGGTGCCTAACAAATGATTAGTGATAAAATACTTTACAAACCCGTCGGCATACCGTTAAAGCATATTTATATAGTGCCTGGCGAGCCTGCACTCTATCTCGACGGGCTAGACGCCATAGTCATCAATGATCTTCACCTGGGCTTCGAGGAAGCACTTGCAAGAGGACTAGATTACTCAGATAAATCAGCAAAGTATTTCCCTGGAATGATAGTGCCGAGGATCCAGTTGAAGAAGATCAAGGAAAGTCTGGCTAGGATTAATAGGATCATAAAGCCCCGGAGAATAATAATTAATGGAGATATCAAACACGCTTTTGATAGACTTCTACGTCAGGAACGAAAAGAAGTAAGGGATCTCATAGAGTACATCATATCCGATCTTAAAGTAAAGGAACTAATATTGATCAGAGGCAACCACGACAATTTCTTGAAGCTTCTCCTAAAGGATTATGGATTAGAGCTCATGAGAGACTTGGAGATAGAACTGGGCGGAGAAACTATCCTATTAACACATGGCCATATAGACGTAGATATATCTGGTTATGATGCTGTTATTATTGGGCATGAACACCCTAGTCTTAGGTGTTTCGGCACATATAAGTTCCCATCATTCCTTTTCATGCCTACGAGGCATGATAATCTCGTCATCGTCGTACCAGCAATGGGGCCTTACCAGGCCGGCACGACGATCACTCCTTCACCATCTGAGTATCTATCACTAATCATTAGGAAATATTGCATTATAGAGCGTGGAAAACCTGTCATATGGGTATCAGATGATTCTGATCATTTCGCGAAAAGCGTTCTTGGCTCGCAAATAGTATCAATTGCTTCGGATCTTCTCGTTATGAAAGAATACAAGATTGAACAAAGAAACATATTCATTGTGGACTTCGCAGACATTACTACTGCGATGATCCTATGTGGTATTTGATCATCTATCACTTCATTATCTTCGAAAAGAAACAGCTACTCATGTAATTTCTTTATAACACGGACAGTATCAAAACCATGGCGAAGAACAACTATCACACGATCGAAGGCTAGTGGGGAGTCAGACATACATTCTATCAGGATCGAAGCTATTTTCTCTGCAATTCTTCGTATCTTCTCGTATTTCCTGATGAACCCTACACGGGTAACATTTGTTTCAAGAACATAAGCACTGCCGTTATAGGATAATGATGAATAAGACACTCCTATTCCTTCAACTTCTGCTAGTTCGACTAGCCGATTACTCAGATCAAGTACTTTATCCGACAACCGTAACGCTAGATATACATTCATAGGCTTCTTCGTGCCAGTGATTTCTTTTTCTTCAGGTACTTCCTTCCTCGTATCCGAGGCGACAAATTTTGGTGGAACGAAGCCAGGAGGTAAAGGTCGTCGAGGTAATACTTTTGTCTTATCAAGCGATGTCTCAACAGGAATAGTTGACGCTATAGGTATATTTAGCTGCGTTGTCTCAGCGTAAGCATCAACTTTCGTAATAGTCTTTGTTTTCTTCTCAACTTGTTGCTCTTTTAATTTTGACTCTGATGATCCACCGAAATCCTCTAGTTTTAGGTATTTCTTAACGAATTCGGATGGAAGTAGTGTTTCTTCAATAATTATATGCGAATAGACATTGTTGTTAACATTATATGACAATTGCTCAAGAAGCTTTGAGCCATAGAGCCTCTGACCATTGATCTCGCCATGTGCACCTATGACGACACCATTACATAGGAGAATAACCACTTCATCCCAACTACTTGTTCTACGCTTGAGGTTTATCCTGTTAAAAATACATGTGTTCTTAGATTTTTCAGCGAGCATTTTGAATACGTGAGGGATCTTATCGCCAATAACTCTTTCTATTCCTTGAAAAATACCTTCTAGAGTGATATGTGCTTCAAAAGAACTAGATGAAATCTTCTTGCTTAACTCGTCCAGTTTTTCATGAACTCTTATCTCTACGAGTTCTTCGCCTGACAAAATCCACACCATAAATATTCAAATATATTTGTTCAATGACGGTATTTATTTTCATTTATTATTAATACGTAGCGTTGCAATATAAAATGTGAAAAACATTTAAGATAATTAATACCGGATTAATACATATACTTTATACCTTACTACTTCTTATCAATTCTAATACCTTGTAAGATCAGCCAATCGACCCCTCTTCATAGCGTAAAGATAACTCCGACTATGTCGGCCTCATCATCCAATCATCAAAATGGATTTACAAGCCTAATATTGTTTTGTCAAACTATCAGGTTTCAACAAATACTTTGTTACCCCCTCTCCGCTTAATTGATCTTAGAATTTTTAACGCCCTACTTCTACCAGGTGTTCCATAATACGCTTCTCTCCTATTTCTAGCAGGCTTACAGAGAACATAGTCTCTTAAAACTACTATCGTTATTGATCCGCCGAGCTGATTTATCGCTCTACGTATTTGCTCCAGATCTCTCACTATACCATCTATTTCGCCAGGCATAGGTATCTCTATGATTACTTCTTCCGTCCCTCTTTCAAAGTCCAGGCCGTAAATCACTACTCCACGCCATTTTACGGCGAAATCGTAGAACATTTGTGTCAATGTACCGGTTATATCGTTTGGCTTATACTCGTCCAGACCACGTGCCTCAACATACTCTTCAAATTTGTCAAGATCGGCCACAATTATTAGTCCTTCTACTAGCAACGAGGGATCACCAGCAATACGAGTCAGTGTGAGACTAGGGTCTTCATCCCCTATAGAAGGGTCTCAGGCTGCCCACGTCATCATTCAAAGAAAAGATTTTGTGTAAAGAGGCTTATTAGCCTGGTTATCCTCTCCTGGGAAATAGGCATTTTAGCTCGAGGAGCTTCTGAGCGATTTTTCGTACTGCTTCTTCTACTTCTCTCTCCTCCTTAGCTCCCGTGATCACCATTTTCCCGCTACTGAAGATCAAGAGTACTACTCTAGGGCTCCTCATACGGTGTATTAGGCCGGGGAACTGTTCGGGCTCATACATACTGTCTTCCAATAGATACGCCGCTCTCTCAAGGTTAACCATTGCATTAATGTCTCCACTCGCAACTATGTTCTGTATCTGTATCCTAGGCTTCGAGGTTATCTTTATCCCGTGTTTACGTAGAAGCTTTATTATTCTCTTAACAGCTTCTATGAGCTCGCTAGTGCTCTTAGCTCCCGTGACGACCATTTTTCCGGATTTAAATATAAGGGCTGTTGTCTTCGGTCTCTCTAGCCGGAGGATAAGGCCTGGAAATTGGTCTGGCTGATAAGTTACGTTAGGTACTCTGCTCTCTATGAGGTTAAGGTCTAGTGTCTGGTCGAGTATAACGGTTGCAACTATGTTCTCTATCTTAGTTGTAGGGTTGAGTGAGATCTCTCCTTCCAGTCCACTCATTTTATAAATCCCCCGATTTAAAAAACAACCTCATAGTTTATAAACACTCCCATAGAACACACGACGATAAGTTTATAACCAGAATACCCCTTAAGTTAGGGTTGAACTTATGGGCCCGTAGCTCAGCCTGGTAGAGCGGCGGATACCGGCCGGTCTCCCCTCCTTAAACCTTTAAGCATTCATACAGTAATGGAGAAATGCTTTATGAAGTAATCAATAATGCTTGAGATATATCCTACGAAGAAAGGCCCGAGGAATAAGTATCCTAGAAGGAGAACAGACGATAGTGGGGCATTCTTCTTAACGATCTCTACAAGCTTGTACGCCGAATCATCTAGCAATGGAACAATGTGTTCGAAAGAAGCGTATTCTATTGGACTATAGGGGGGCTTTTCACTCTTTAATTTCTCCGCCAATATATTGATTCCTCTCATTAACTCCTTCGTCTCTAGTACAGGATAATATGTTGATGAAGAGTAAACTCCTGTTTCTGTGTGTTCATCATTTGTAAATACTACGACATACTTTGGATCAATACCTAGCTCTGACGAAATCTTATATCTGATCTTATCTGATAATCCTGGCTCCATGTTGTTTCCGGGTATATAAATCAATACGATGCGCTTAGCCTGTTCGCGCGGCCAGAGAAGATCTATACCGTATATTTTATCGCCTATCACGCCCAGCGATCTAATGTTTCTGACCTCAACTATTCTCCCATACACCTCTTGTGGTTCCTCCTTACTGGATAGTTCTTCTAATCTCTGTATAACGAGTTCAAGGCCTTTCTTCAATGTATCAAAATTCATAGGTTCTTCGACTTCGTGGTTGTGGCAGTCGATCAGTATTGTCTCAGACAATCCCTTATTCTCACATATCTTTTCGATCCATGTCTGGTACTCGTACGGAAGATCATCTATTCCTTTAGTCCTAGAAATGAATACAAGATTTAAACTTGTGAAAGGTATAACTAGGAATTCCCATCCGTCTTCTATACTTATGCTGAATGGACTATAGCTTTTGATTTTCTGAAACCTGCATTTTTGCTTTATACACTCTAGTATTTTTTCGGCATATTGTCTTGCCTGCTCGTATGATGGGATATCCCTATCATGGCTCCCAGCCCCATGAAGAGTCAGTACAGGTTTTTCCGAAAGTTCTTCTAGGATTCTCGGAAACATACTGCTACCAACATTTGAGAATGGGCCATAATGGATATCAGTGTATACTAGGTAACCATCACCAATTTTCAGTATTCTAGGCTTAACCTTCTGCTCTACACTGATCTCGCTGAAAACCTTCTCTATAGTCCTGTCCCTATCAAGCCAGTTTTTCACGAAAAGCGTCCCGAGATCTGGTGCTGGATATCCTGCTAACTTGTGTATCGACATAACCTTATAGATTACATAATCGAGAAGCACTGCGAGAAATACTCCAATGAATAGTATCGCGTCGAGACCATAATAGATCAAATATGTAACTATTACTGGTATAGTGGCTACTACATAATTCCTGATCGATGTACCATTTATTCCGAGCACGATAATGATTAGAAAGATACTTGAAGCTATGAGCCCGTATCTTGGCCCCAATATAAACATTAGTATCAAAGAATACATCTCGACTAAGAGGCCCGTCATCAATATTCTGTTAGCGTATCTCAATGGACCATTGAAAATTTTTGAATAGACAAGTATTATCATAACAGTCAATACGTAGAGTGAGAAAGCCGTAAAGAGAACTTGCTTATTGAGAAGGTAGGCAATTATATTGATCACAATAGTTGTTACTACAATAGATGGTATGCTTGGAAGCTTGAAGAGAACCGCATAATATTTCTCCAGCCCTGTCTTCGGCTTATAGACCAATTCTGCTTCACACCGTCTTCGTATTTCACTAGGTATTGGCGGCCGCAAGGCCCCCCTTCTCATCCCCATACTCCCGGTACGGGTGTTCGTCGAAGGGGGTTCCCACCCATTTTCTTAGTGAATAAGCGGGTTCTTATTATCATTTATTATTGTTATTGTTATGTTTTTCCGATTAAACGATTATGTGAGATCACCGCATGAACATGCAACTTCGTGAATATAGTAGTGGAGATCCTCTATGCTGTGGGGATCATTTATGGATACGAGTACAGGCCTGTAAGCACCACGGGTTTTGACAGCTATCGATACAAGATCAGGTACTATATCTGATATTATGCCCTCATAGTCAGAAATGTTTTCAAGGAGTTTTTCAGGGCTTGATATAAGTCTAGTAATAATTTCTTTCTTATCACCGCTCAGTATATCGGCCTTTGTTACGACTGGGACTACGTCTAGCCCTATCTTGATCTGAAGCAGTATTCCGAGGAACCACATCGTAATAGCGTCGGCCGCGGTTTCGATTAAGCTGGAGTCTATAAGGTAAACTATAACAGTTCTCCCTATTTCGTAGAACTTGTTGAGAAGAATCCTTGTTTCAGGCTGAAATATAAAGGCTTCAAGCTGCCCTGGAGTATCAATTATTATTACATCCCAATCCTCTGGGCTATTGAATGGTTTTTCAGCCATGAACTCATCTATTTTCTGCGAGATAATCTGTACAGCTTTTACGAACGCACCATTAGGCCCTAGACTGTACCTACTCATTATTTCTCTGAGCGTGAAATACCGCCTTATATCAAAACATGGATTGTAAGGTAGACTCTCAGTACCCGGATCAAAATTTGCCTGGCAAACGTTGAGAAATAAAGTTGTTCTAAGCCAATCACCATAGGCTCTCGTCAAACTGGTTTTACCTGAGCCCGCAGGCCCTGTAAAGACAACTATGTATGTCATAACAATCTCCCCATGTAATGAAACCATTGATCCAGCAGGCTCTTATATTCGCATATTCAAGTAAGGATTAGTCCGAAACCGTGAAAACAGGTTTCGAGTATGTTGTTTAAAAATATGATTACATTATCTTCTTGAGCTGCCTCTTATACATTTCAAGGAGTTCTTGACTAGTAGTTGCATCCTCCGGTGATTTATCAGGCCTCCACCTTATGAATCTCGGGAATCTTATAGATATGCCTACTCCAGGCTTTATCTTATCCAGACAACAAGTATGTAGCGGGCTAAGCGTGAGCTCCGCTCCTATGATCTCCGCGACTAGTGCCGGCGTAACCCATACATCAGGCTGCATCTTAGATATTACCCGTGGATGCTTCCTCTCGATAATATAGGGTTGTAGCATTTCCGGAAGCCTATCGAGGTCTTCGTCTTTAAAGCCACTACCAACCTTACATACTGTTTCGAACACATCTTTCTCAGGGTTATACGATGCCATTAGGAGCGCGCCGAACTTACCGCCTCTACGTCCCCTACCATAGAAAGCACCTACAACAACCAGATCAACCGTGTCTATCATCTCGCTCTTATAGTCACGCTTATACTTAATCCATAGCCAACCCCTTGTACCTGCCTGGTATATGGAGCGCTCATGCAGTGCTTTTACCATAACTCCTTCGGCTCCATCCTCGATCGCTTTTAGGAAGAACTTCTCTAGTTCATCGGGATCGCTTGTCTCGATGTACTCTGCAAGCCTGAATACCTCTGTTTCCTCTATTATCTCCTTAAGCTTCTGTCTTCTAACTGGTAGGGGTTTCATAGTATAGTCTTCTCCGTCAGCGTAGAGTAGATCAAATAAGAACACCTTTACAGGATACTCCCTGATCGCTATATGTATGTCGTGCTTTCTCTTCCTATGCATTAATTCCTGGAAAGGCCTTAGCTCGCCAGTCTCGGGGTCATAAGCTACTATTTCTCCCTCAACTATAGCTTGTTTAGCCTTGATGTATTTGCGTGCATACTCTACTACATCAGGGTATTGCCTTGTTATGTTCTCAAGTCTCCTCGAGTATATCCAGATCTTGTCTCCATCCTTATGGATCTGGGCTCTCTCTCCATCATACTTATACTCAACATAAGCACGTCCACCGACTTTCTTAAGCATTTCAACAGGATTATTCAGCCTCTCGGCAAGCATTGGTCTTATAGGTATACCAACCTGCGGCTTGATGTTCTTGAGAGCATCTATTCCCTGCGTGGCCAGGATCTTGGCGACATTGCCGAGGTCCGCCCGTAAATTATATGCCCTCTCAATAATAGGCCTTGTATGAGCTCCCCCACCATAAACAATGGCTAGAGCATCCATTATCGTTGCATCACCGATACCGAGTCTTAGCCTTCCTTCAACGAACCTAACAATGTATTTTGCCTCCTTGGGCGTAGCTTCACTGATCAGACCCGCCAATAGTTTGAGCTTTATATCCCTACTACCTTCTCCCTGCGCCATAGCTATCCGTGCCAATGTCTCATAGACACGTAGAACAGTTAGTTCTCTGCGAACAGATACGAAGGAAAGTATTGATGCTTTAGACATAACTTTCTCTGCCTTAGCACGTAGTTTCTCGGCAGCCTTACCAAGGTCTCCCAAGGTCTTATAGAGCTTTTCCACCTCAGACTCCGTCGAATTAGTTGCTAACGCGATAGCCTTTATCAGCATCTTCTCTCCTACACCCAGCTCCGGCATACCGTACCAGTCCGGCCATAACTTTCCCTGGAGAAGGTAGACCACTTTATCAATAATAGATGGAGGCGTCTGCTTGAATAGGTTAACGAGCAGTACAGTCATCTGCGTCCTCGACGAGATAACCTCGATCTTCTCAAATGTCTCCGCCAAAACTCTGAATGGCATATCCTCTTTTGCCGTGTCCTTATCAGCCATTATACTCACCTAATATTATTCTTGTTTCTCAATAGATAAAAGAAGCAGGTGCCAATCAAAGATCATTGGGAAACAGTACAGTTACCCAGAGTTATTATAATAAGGTTAGAAAATAGTAACAAGTAATTAGACCGATGAAGACACCCGGCAAAGATGAGCACAGCTATGATTAATCAGTGTTACACTGAGGATGAACCATGAAAACCCCAAAAACATTATCACTAATCCTCGTGTTCCTGCTTCTCCTATCAACAAGCCTTCCTTCACTACTAGTAGCGTCGACACAAACCCCTATTCGTGTCGAGAAAATAATGTTAGCAGCTGTCACAGAAAATAAGACAGGGATCATTATACCTACAACCATCGAAGTATTCCCAGGCAATGGAAACATACAGATAATTGATCAGGGAGGGAAAGTATCGGAATCAACCATATCCTCTATAAGATACGCATTGAGCGTAGCATCGATAATCACTGGGAGAACAGGTTCATCATATGATTATAGGATAATATTTCCTAAAGACACGGATATCTCTGGAACCAGCGCAACACTACCATTCACAATAGTGTTCTCCGCTATATTGACCAATACTCCGATTCGACACGACTACTCCGCAACAGGCATACTAATGCCCAACGGAATAGTGGGAAACGTGTCAGGAATATATTTGAAATACAATGCTGCAATCCTCAATAATATCGAATTGTTCATTGGACCATACATAAAGAGCTCTCCTGGAACAAACTATTTCCCCGTGGCAACAACGTATAAGGCATACGATCTTGTGACTAAGACGGGCCTGCTGGGTAGGACAAATCATATCATTATACCTTCATCCATAGATTTCCAAAACTATTTTATCAACGCAACTAAAGAATTCCAAAACCTTACAAAGAATATATTATCAATAACTCCTACAGCATATGAAAGCCTCGCCTGGAAATTCTACAGGCTAAGCATAAAGTATTCAAAAATGAACGACTGGTATACAGCTGCCAGCTATGGTTTCAGATCATACATGGAGGCTCTTTTAGGCCGCTCACTATATCTTCAAGAGAAAAATCCTGATATGTATAAGGTATGGGTCGGGAAGCTCGAATCCTGGTATCTCGGAAACCTAACGTTGGCAAAGAAGAACATGTATAGGCTCGGAAACTATACATACCAGCATCTAAACCTATGGAATATCGATCTCTACGTAAACACGTTTATCAGGTACTCCATAGCCTTATCATCCTACCAGTTATTCAGAGCCACACACTCAATAACACAATTAGTAGTTGCCCTAACAAGAATTATGACCGCAAAACAATGGGGAAGTATAGAGACAATAAATACACAGACCCTTACCTACAACGAACTGCTTCAAACATACAAAATGCTATACAGATACACTAATACATCAATCAATTATTTCGTCAGTATGAAATACATAAGCAACACAACATCATCCATTCTCAAATCAATAGAACACAGCGAAAACGACTTAGTAAAACTAGGCAAATTGATTTACATACAATATCTGTTAACCGATGACTTATTATCGCTACAGCCCCCAGTATTTGCTCCGTATTTAACACCCGATTATATCTTAGAGCTAAACAAAACAGTTTCAAAACTAGCAAATTACCTATTTTACATGTCAGGTACACCTGTTCTCTCAGCGATGACAACCATAGATGTTGCTAGAGCTTATGCTGTCGAGATGGAGAATATAACGGTCATAGATGGACTACTTGTTTCTGAATTAACACTACTAACAATGTATAAAGCATTCTTCATAAACCCTGTTTACTCACCGCTACAACAATACAGTAGCTCCGAGGCCAACGTTGAAACACAGGTTATTACAGGCACTCCTACTTATGAGACCCTATTCTACGCGATCGCCATAGTACTCATATCACTAGGAGCGTTCCTAGCCGGATTTTCGATCAGAAAATACCTAGACTAGGATTTTCCTATAAAATCCAGGATAGTATGTTGCTTTTTACTTTCCCTACGTCTATCTTCACTAGCCAGTTCATCGACTAATTTCTTTAATACTTCTTTGAAATCCTTGATTATTACAGGCCTGAGCTTCGGATAGTATAGAGCTGCCGCCGGATGGTATGTCGGCATAATTTTAAGGTTGACACCATAGAGTTCAACAGAGAATATCTTCCCGTGCATGCGTGTCATACTAGTCCATTTGACCCCTGCATCGCCTAGCAATGTTCTACCTGCATATCTCCCCAGTGTGACTATTATCCTGGGCAAGATCAGCCTTATTTGTCGTACAAGGTACGGCTTACAAGCCTCGATCTCATCCGGTTCCGGATCCCTATTGTTCGGCGGACGGCACTTTAAAATATTCGTTATAAATACATCCTCTCTCCTAAGCCCAGCCATGCCTAGGAGCTCTGTGAGGAACTGGCCCGCTGCGCCGACAAAGGGCCTACCAGTTTCATCTTCTTTTCCTCCAGGTGCTTCGCCGACAAACATTATTTTCGCGTCACATGGACCTTCTCCGGGAACCGGGTTTCGTCTCGTTTTATAGAGTTTACACTTAGTGCATTTCTTGATCTCATCAATTATCTCGTACCACTCTGCAGGACATATTGAGCTGCTCAATCCAATCAGCACCGTTAATAGTATTTGTCTAACTGTTAGAAAATATATGGTTGCCAGAGAAATATAAGAAGACCAGAGGTGCTGTCAGCCTCAATGACACATAAGCTAATAGTTATAAAGTCGGATTTTACAAGCAAGCTCGGCCTTAAAAAATACAGGGAAGCAATCGATCCCGATGAAATCTTCGATGTACTAAATAATGAGAACGCCGACTACTATGTTGTAATACCAGATATAATATATCCTTATAAGCGTGATATACTGAAGATAGCTGAGGATTTCAAGGATAACGATCTAGTTATAGTCATAGGAAAGCCGAAGTCTCCGTTCTCACGCCTATTACTCACGCTGTCTAAATCCCCTATACCCTTCAAGAACAATGAGCTCCAGTCAAGCCTCGCAGTCATAATTAGGAAGGATCTTGTCCATAAAGTTCCAGGTATGGTGAAAAGCCTTGACGAGCTTCTCGAGAAAGCAACCCGCGTAGTTGAAGTATTGTATGATGTACCAATCTACGATTATGTATTAACAATCTATGGAAGGCTTCCTAAGACATTTCTCGTCGCTCTACACGAGCCCCTACGAATCATAAAATTTGGTATAGTAGGGTTCTCGGGTGCAATAGTCAATCTGGGGACGATACAGTTCCTGAGCACACATTATCCCCAGCTACTATCATCTCCACTCGGCCTTTTCCTAATGGCTTTCACAGGGTTTGAGATAAGTCTTTCATGGAACTTCGTTCTACATGAATTATGGACTTTCCGCGACTTAGAGCTTGAACGTGGGATCTTTTCTCGTATCAAACGATGGCTTAAATACCACGTTGCAAGCCTGGGCAGCCTGTTAGCCCAATCAGCGACAATAGGTTTACTCACAGGAATCTTCCACCTCGAGGTAATAGTGAGCGCAGCGTTCGGAATACTTGCAGGCTTCATACTCAACTACTTGATAGGAAGATTCTACACGTGGAAGAAATAAGTTGGAGAATAAATCCTTATATTAGCCAATGAATACTTTTCTCCAACCAGGAAACGGGTGATTACTAATGGGCGGCAAGCACGGCAAACACATCTATATACTAAGAAAAGATGGCTGGTACGTCAAGGTACGAGTGTTGAATATTAGGCTTAAGAAGAAAGGCAAGAAAGAAGAGACATTTGATATTAATGACCCTACAAGATACATCGTCGTAGGCCCTAAGACCAGGAAAGCACCGATATCGTACTATATACTGAAAGAAGATGATGTGCCCGACGAGGTTAGAAAGAAGCTGTATATGGTCTAACAATAATTTTTCATAACACAAAGTGATCATATATGCGGGTAAAACAGGCTTTATCAAATTATTTCGATAAAATCCTCTGCGAAGAACAAGCAGAGCATATTATGTGTATAGTGAAACATAATGGTCGTGAATATCTATTATGCATTTCAATAACAGGCATAGTACCTTATGCGAAAATAGCTCGAGCTGATAGAGTAACTACGCTGGACTGTAGAATGCTAGAATACGATCCAAGAGGACTCTATGTTTTCGCCGACAATCTCGAATCCTTGGCACGCCGTATACGAGAGAAAATAGAGGCGTCCATCCTATGAAAAAATACAAACTCGTAGTAACCGATCTCGATGGAGTAATATGGAGAGGGGGAAAACCGCTTATACAGAACATAAAAGCGCTTAAAGAACTAATGCGAAAAGGTGTCAGGGTAAAATACCTAACAAATAATGCGACTAAGTCACGCGTTGAATACGTTGAGATATTGAAGAACTACGATCTAGATGCTAGTATCGATGATATCATAACATCTGCGTATGCCGCAACTTACTGGGTCAGGAAAAACAAGGGAAGATTCATATTTATCGTGGGAGAGGCAGGGCTTTTCTATGAGGCAGTCGTTAATGGTCTTATACCAGTATCCCATGATACGAGAGCCGATCATGTGATTGTGGGGTTAGATAGACACCTAACATATAGCAAGATACGTGAAGCCTCAAGAATGATACAGGAGGGAGCAGTTTTCGTAGCTGCTAACACTGATTCCACCCTCCCAGTTGAAAACAGGCTCGATCCGGGTGCAGGCTCGATTGTTGAAATGATAACTAGAGCCACTGGCAGAAAACCAGATTTTATAGCTGGGAAACCGAATAAATGGATACTAGATCTAGCTATCGGCGATTTAGATAGGAATAATGTATTGATCATTGGTGATAGGCTCGACACCGATATTGCACTAGGTAATAATGCTGGTGTTGATACATTATTAGTGCTTACAGGTGCTTCGAAACCAGATGATCTTGAGTCATCAGAGTATATGCCGACCTATGTGGCAAAGGATCTTTATTCATTTATTCATGATTATCCAGAATTGTTTGAATAAGGAGAGATAAGTATTTGTTTTTCATAGTATTCTTTAAAGTCTTCTTAATTCAGGCTTAACAAGATCATGGCTTATTTCGATTATTGCGTAGAATCCTCTCATAGCGGGTCCCGGGTTAATAATTACTGTGTCTCGGTACCTTGTTATGTACCGATATTCGTGTAGATGGCCAGTAATCCATAGAGAAATGTTACTAGTATTGCTATCTAGAAATTCCCTGAGAGCCTTTGATCCCACATGGAGCCCGCCTATAACATCGTTGATACCATATATTGGTGCATGAGTAACAACTATCTTTTTGATCTCACGCACCTTATCGCTGAGCGTGTTAAGCATCTCTCTGATCTCATCATCCGTGAACTCTATAGGGGTATCAAAAGGCGTGGGGTTACTTCCACCTATGCCTACTAAAGCGAGATCTCCGAGGCTATAGGCTTTTTATGCAGATTTACTATTCTGTCATCGCCACTATAATCTATAAGCCTAGGATCATCGCAGTTGCCTGGAACAAAGAAGATTGTAGCCGCAGACGATTCATGTAGACTACGAAGTATGTAGAGTGCTTCTTCTAACGTACCAAAATGCGTGATATCACCTGCCACTATAATTGCATCTATATCTCTATTCGACACAACAATCTTTAGAGCTCTTGATAATCTATCATGTATGTCAGTGAGCGTCAGCACCCTCATCTTAGACCCACCCCAGATTACAGAGAAATGTAGAAGAGAGTATTAAGGCTGAACTACAAATCTATTCGAGGTGGAAGGGAAATGAAAAAGAAATTCCTATCTAGAAAGATCGAGGAAGCTAGCGTTAATGTCAGAGTTGAGAAAGGAAGGATTAATATCGCTGGAAGAGACTATCATACCAGTCATGCCTTTCTAAAAGGCTGTGATAAGGCATCCATAATTGTTGATCATGATAATCTTGTGCTGAACGCTTGGTTCGAGAAACTCCCGGAGCTTCGGGAAGAAGATGGTGCTATAGTCGTTTATGATCGAGATTATAGCGGTGAAAGAATAGTTAATGATACATTTGAGAAGATAACTAGGAACAATGATAAGATCGAAGCAGTATTAATGCCTTTGAAGCTGAGGATTTGGGGTGATAAGGGCGGAGTACAGGTTTTCATAAATGATAACATAGACCTACGTTCCGAAAAAGCCGAGGTCACCGTAAACACTAAGTCAACCATAAACTTCATTACATGGCCTTTTCCGGCTGTATGGATCTATGTTGAAAGAGCTGATCTAATGGCTAAACAAGATAAACAAGTTATAAAAATCACGATAAAGGCCATGTAGTCTCTTCGCCATCACCGCGCTATAGTTCTTTCAGCGGCTCCCTATTCCATGATAGCCTGGGATAAGGCGGAAAGCCTCGCTTGTGCCTGCTTCTACGATGAAGGGTTATAACCCTTTCGATCAGTTCTGCAGATATCCCGGTTACCTCTGATAATTCCTCCTTTGTTAATCCAAGGTCGAATAATCCGTAGAGTATAAGATCTATGTCTTCATATTTCATCCCTAATTCTTTCTCTGCAAGGTGCCCGGGCCATAGTCTGGGGCTACTTGGCTTCTTAATTATACGCTCCGGGATCCCCAGCCAGTGAGCTATATGTCTTACCTGTGTCTTATACAGGCATGCTAGGGGCAGTAGGTCTACGGCACCATCACCATATTTGGTGAAATATCCTATCAATATCTCGCTCCTATCACCAGTACCTAGTACGAGGTAAGAGAATCTGTTTGCATAATAGTATAGTATGTTCATCCTTATTCTTGCTCGAAGATTTCCTGTAGCTATATTATCCTCTAGGTCAAAGAATGGAAGTACTGAATAAGTATCAACTATTTCATCTATATTGATTAGATAATGTTTTACACCAAACAGTTTCGCAAGCGTTAAGGCATCGTCAACATCCTGCTTAGGGGTTGTTCTTCTATCGGGAAGTATTAGTGCGGTGACATGTTCCTTTCCCAACGCATCAACTGCTAATGCAAGAGCTACCGATGAATCTATACCACCACTCACACCAATGACTACACCTTTCACGCCAGATTCTTCTACATATTCCTGGATGAAATCCGTGATCTCAGAGATTGTTCTTTCTACAGGAAAAGTAAGCAAGGCATTTATAGATAACTTCATTCCAGACACACCTGCCGCCGATATTGAGCGGGCATCATGATGATAAATATTAATTTGACAGATTATAATAACCACTACGCTTCAGTGATACAACTATACTTAAACATTCTCGTCGTCATAACTATATAGTGTGTAGCAAGGTGCCCGGAATGGGAGAAGAAGGAATATTTACACATCGATTTAAAGACTATGTGGAATCCTTACTCTTAGAGAGAAGACTGAGAGGGGTTCCCGGAAAACCTGTTAGCAAGCCTACTTATTTCGGAAAACCATCACCTATAATCAAGAGCGGGGAAAGCCTTTTCTGTATACGTCTCGTCGGTAAGACTGAGACATTGCTTAATGCAATACAATTAATTAAAGACGCTGAAAACATTAAGTTGATCGAGTGCTATATGAATTTCAAGCCTAGCCCCTATCTGACCTGTATATTGTCTTCTAAGACCAGAGACTCTATATGGTCGTTAACAGATAGACTCGTACTCCTTAATGATCTAATGTATGTAGATGTGTTGAAGGCGTTTGAACCAATGGACAAAGGTTATGTAGTCAATCCGTGGCTGTTCCCGGTCGAAATAGGGCGTGAAACAATGTCGTTGATTCCATTAAAGACTCTTTGCATGCTTGATGAGAAAACCTCTAAGATAATGATCGAGACAATTACTGATCTGATAAGGAAGAGGCTTGGTATTAGCATAAAAGATAGGGATCTACTCATAGAAACTATATCTGTCCTTGGCCTAGGCAGGATTGTTAGAAAATGGTATGATAAGGGCACACAATTCATTGAAGTGACGTGCGGCCATCCAAGCGAAACCTATTGTGAATTCATAAAGGAGCTTCTCGAGAATTTATCCGGGCTGAAATATAGGGTTCTGCATAAGGGTAGTGTTTGCCTATTATCGTCTCCTAGTATGGATTAATTCATCTCTTCCTACATAGCTCCATATACTCTCTATTGAGATCACGTTCTACTATTTCTCCATTAGGTCTTAGTTCTTTGAAGGCACGTCCTTCATAGTAGTAGATCGATGTTGATTCGTCAAGCCAACAATCAGGCGATAATCCTGCCTTTAGACATGTTTCAGCTAAGAACGTTTCTTCATCCCAGCAATACTCTACAGGTACCATGGGAAGCAATGTTCCTTTAAACCATCCTTTTTCAACGACTAAGCCATACTTACCTATAATGATATGTTTAGGTAGTTCTCTACGATCGCTTACATTGAACGGGACAGGTTCGGATAGAACAGTTACTTCGATAACAACATGATCTATTTCGTCAGGCGTCATAAGAGGAAAACGCGGATCATTAAGTGCAGCTTCGATCGCAGATCTTATTATTGCTTCGCCAAGAGAATATATAGGTGCTAGGAACCCAATGCATCCACGTAACTCGGTCCTGTTCTCTCCAAGGAACGTTTCGATCGTCGTGAAAACCATTCCAGGCCTTCTGAAGATCGGGGGAGCATCTGCTGGTAACGTTATTGTTCTGCCGTTCAATAGTTTTTCACTTATGGCTCTCCTGGCAAGCCTTACAGCATATATTCCTTCCTCAAGGCTCAGTTCCCGAGGATGCACTGGAGTGCTCATACCCTCCCCCCGGATATACTATATATATTTCCAGCCTTCATTTTTTCCAGGATCTCTCTTGCCCGTCTAAGGGTCTCCTCTATTCCTTTCCAGTGTCCTCCAACCCAATATATCTTCCCACACTTTGTGCATTCCCAGAAATCATAGTGTAGCTCATAGACTTTTCTCGGAACACGTCCTTTCACATAGTCTTTACTCACTTTTCGTAGTTCTCCATTACAAACAGGACATCTTGATCTATCTAGATCGATGTGTAGTCTTATCCCTGTACGATATGCTATGAATGCTAGTCTCTCAGCCATGTCGTCCATGTAGAGATAAAGGCTACGTAGTCCCCTATTTATCGCTCTATGATGTAGTCCTCTATCCCTAGTGATAATGATCCTGCCCTCTTTCTCCGCCAAAGAGAGTATTTTCCAGTCTTTGTAGGCCCTGTTATAAAGTGTATCATAGCCGAGCATACGTAGCCATCGAGCAACATTGCCGAGCATAGAGTCAACAATGAATCGTGGTTCTTCCAAAAAACATTACCTCTACGCATTGCTTCATATTTTTAGAAAAGATATCTGTGACTAGGATAGAAGTTCACGCTTATTCGTTACAAGGTGATTTAGCAACGTATCTATTGTCACGACGCCGGCAACCTTTCCTATCTCATCAAGGACTACGGCTCCTCTACTGCCCTTCTTCATTATCTCTGCTACAGCCTGTGATACAGTGTCGGCCAGCCTTACTTTGGGAGGTCTGAACCTCATGATATCTTCAACGATCAGGTGAGTTATTCGTTCTTTCCTATACTTCGACGGCACTATGTCTTCGAACTTGACGAAGGCATATGCTAATTCATATATGGTGACGTATCCTACTAGTTCATCGTTTTCATCAAGTACGGGTACAAAGCTTGTATCGGTTGAGAGCATATCCTGTCTTACTTTTAGAACTCTATCCGTCGTCCTAGCGATAATAGGTGAAGTATCCATTATTGTCCTGACTTCAGTATCATCATTCTCGGCTAGTTTTACAATATCTGTTTTTAGGACTGCTCCTAGAACATCATTGGCTTCGTTGACTACAGGTAATATTCCGATCTTTTTGCTAAGCATTAGTTCAGCTGCTTCAACAAGTGATGAACTAGGAGCTATACTTATTGGAGGAAAGCTCATGAAGCTAGACACGTGTACTCTGCTAGGAGTGGTTCTGCTGAGCCTCTGGGTTGCTAGTTTAAGAACTATGTCTCTACTCGTCAGTACTCCGGCGAGTAGTTTAACTTCTTTCCCCGGCTCGATCACACGGTTCTCCAGTACTATTATCTTGTCTATACCGCTTTTCTCCATTAGCTTGAAAGCATGGTATAAGGTATCATTTTTATCTATACGAGGAATATCTTCGCGTAATAGTTCATTGACTGTTCTACCCATTATCCTACCACCTCGCATGCCTAGCGCTTTGCCGTGACTGCGTATAGTATGTCTCGCTCTGTTATTATGCCTATGAGCTCCATTTTATCGTTAACCACAAGGGCTGAGCCCACGTTTCGCTCGGCCATCCTCTGCGCTACATCGCCCAGATCCTCGTCGGGCCTGGCGGTGACAAGCTCACGTATCATTAGGTCGTCTACAGGTATTGATATCGCTTCTTCAATATTGCCCGTTGATGTATGCTTGAATGCTTCATGGGAGCCAAAATACCTCACTATATCCATCGCAGTTATTATTCCAAGCACAACGTTTTCCCCGACAACAGGTATCCTTCGGAACCCGTACTTGATCATCTTCTTCATCGCTTCTTTTAGTGGCGCGCCAGACTCTATAGTTATGACTGGTGTTGACATCACTTCTGATACTGGTACACCTATTTTTACCCCGCTCATAAAGTATTTCAGCAGGTCATGCTCCGTCACAATCCCGAAGATCCTGCCATCTCTCAGGAGGACAGGCACGACGCCGATCTCGTTGAGAACCATTTTCTCCAGGACATCCGGGATCTTCTCATCGATATATGCTACGACAGGGTCTTTTATCATGAGCGTCTCTACTTTTTCTTTTTCAAGCGCACCATAGATGTTGTAATTGTATCTCTCCTTAACAATATTGTAGTACTCTCCTCCTCCAAGATAATTCACTATGTGGGATGCTAGTAATAGGCCGCGGAGATACCTCGATTGCTCAACTACGAGGCTCCTATATCCTTTAGCCATTTTCTCCGTTGCTTCAAGTATTGGTGATTGCGGAGCCACCGTCTCCACTGGTTTTTTAGCTATCATCTCCATTTCTTCCGTTGTTTTATAGATCCTGTCTTCAAAGTTGGGTTTCCCATCGCTTCTAAGCCACCTATATTTTTCAGGCCTTCGGGGCACGCCTCTGGATGGCCCTATTCCTCTTCTGGACAAGTTCTCACCTCTAGATAATACTTTGTTTGAAGAGGATTAACTAGTTATCCTTAGAATAAACAGTTAATAATTATTCGAGACCTGCAATATAATATATTACATTGTCAAGATATACAAAACGATTATATCATTTCTCTTCGGAGCCAAGCTTTTTCTTAACAATATCTAGGAGATCGCGGAGTAACATTATCAGATCATTGTCTGTTATAATACCAACCAATTTGTTCCCCGATCTAACAGGTAGATGCGTTAAATTGTTCCTAATCATAGTCTCGATGATAACCTCGATGTCATCATCAGCATTTACCGTTATTAGCGGTGAAGACATGATTTTCTCAACCGTTTCTTTCTCAGCATCTCTTTTCTCGAAGAGCACCGCCCATATAATGTCTCTCTTGGTGACTATTCCTATAGGGCTACCCTGATCCGTCACTATCAGGGATCCTATACCCTCGTTTATGAGGCGCTGCGCAGCATCCTTTATAGTCGTTGTTTTATCGACGTATCTGAGCTCAGGAACCATTATGTCCTGGGCTTTTAATGTGTAGGCCAAAGCGGGACACCTAGCCCAGAGCTATCTCGGGCGCTATCTGTCCATAGTTTATGCTTACGAATAATATGTGGCTACCACGTATGAGTACCTTGCCGTAGCGAGCTACCTTGTTGCCCTGGTCGTCGTATTCTTCACAATCGCTTAATACTACGTTCATTGTATGATCTACAAGCTCTAGTGTGCCTATGTACTCATATCCATCCTTGAGCTTGATTAGTACCGTCTGGTTCACGGCGCTCCTGAGGTATTTGAGTGGCGTTGAGGGCCTAGTTGTTCTTGCTGCCACCATGGGGTTCATCCTCTTCGGTGTTTTTCCTAGTCTGCTTAACCATGATATAGTTAGGTGTATTTAAGAATTGTCTGATTTACTAGGTGGCTTAATATATATGTAGACAATATCTTTTTCTTCGGCTAATACTTTGAAACTATGCATTATTTGATCGGGAGTTGTGTCTTCAACCTTACTTAGCACTGTTATAATAACCAGGCCCTCCTCGGCAGCTATTCTGAGAGTTTCCCTTAGTGCTTTCTCCTTATCCATAATATTGTTCCAGACAGTTATCATGAAAACCTCTGTGAATGCTTTGTCGATGAAAGGGGGTTGTTCAGCATCTGCTATTAAATAAATGGTTCTCGGGTCGCATCCATGTTTTTCCCGGGCCTTTGTAATCATGCCTTCACTTATATCTAGACAGACGTATTTCTCGAAATCATAGTTGTTTTCTTTGATATAGTCTAGTAAGAGGCCTGTGCCACAACCTATGTCTGCTACTTGTCCCAAGTGTTTTCTCCCTATTTTGTCAAATATTATGCTGTATTTACGGAACTGTTCGTCTCTATAGAGGGAGTCATAGGATTTCGAAGTGATATCATATAGTTCTCTAACGCTTAAAGAATCTGTCAAGCGTGTTCATCTCCTTCTTTTCTATGCTCTTCTTCTTTTTCCATAGCTTCTGTATATTGATCTCTTTCCATTCGATGCCGAGTTTTTCAGCCGTATCAATGGCTGAGCGATAGAATGACGGAGCGACCAGTATGCCTCTCGGAGTGATACCGTACTTCTTCTTATAATGCACTATATAGTTGTATAACTGCATAACAGCTTCTCTGGATGCGGGAACCCTTTTAAGCTCTATAATTACGGGTCTTCCGCTAGAATCGTACCCGAATAGGTCGATGTAGCCTATATCGATTGGTTTTTCTTTCTCAGTTATACGTAGTCCTTCTTCGATTAATCCGGGATCCTCGTATATCATGTCCCTGATCTCGGCTTCGCTCAAATACATTACGAATTCTCCTGTATCCGTTAGTTTACCCTTAATCGCTGCCCCTATGCTCTTGAAGTATACTCTTAGGATTTCGCGCGGCTTCGACCTTATAGCCACTATCAATAATTCACCACTATGCAGTATTCTAGCCTCGATGCTGGCGGTGGAGGGCTGCCAGTTTACTGGAGAATATCCCTCAGGCCTATGGAGAAGAACTGCTCCATCTTGTTTTACAACGAACATGCGTTCACCACTTGTCAGTCTCGAAAAACCTCTTCCCTCATACTCCACGGTGCATTCCCCGAAAACCACCAAGTATTCTTTCTTCCTCAGCGCCTCTCTAATGAAGGACAAAGCTTCCTCCAGACTAGGATCTCTAATAACTTCTAGCCTCAACCGGAGCCACCATGATACATGATAGAAACTAAGTAAATAAGCATAGAAATAATTCTTTCACTATAGGGACTGGGGAAAGATACTATTGAGAGCCAAGATAAAGTTGATAGGATTTGATAGTATGGGAACACGTGGTATGGCCACAGTGATTGATACAGGGACATATAAGATCTTCATAGATCCTGGTGTCAGCTTTGCTCCCCGGAGATATGGTTTACCTCCCCACCCAGTGGAGCTTGAGAGGCTTGAAAAACATTTAGCGATGATCCATGATGAGATCATTGACTCGGATATTATCGTTATAAGCCATTATCATAGGGATCACTATCTCTACCGCGATGGTGAAGAAGGGTTCTATAAAGGAAAAATCCTTTACATTAAACACCCCGAACAAATGATCAATCATAGTCAGAAGGTAAGGGCATATGTTTTGTTGAAGAAGATGGGTGTTAGGGATCTAGCTAAAGACATAGTATACTGTGATGGAAAAACATATACATTAGATAACGATGTCAGACTAGTGTTCTCGCCTCCAATGCCGCATGGTCCTGAAGGCACAAGGCTTGGCTGGGTTATAATGACGCTTGTAGATGTTGATGGTTATAGGATTCTCCATGCGAGCGATGTGCAGGGACCGATAAGTGATACCCCGCTTGAATGGATACTTGAGAAGAAGCCTGATATACTAATAATTAGCGGGCCGCCAACATATTTCGAAGGTAAAAAGATGAAGAAAGAAGATGTCGAGAAAGGCCTCTATAATCTTATGAGGATAGCTGGCAATAGTAATGGGCCCGGAAAAATTATAGTTGATCATCATTTACTAAGGGATCTTGACTACAAGGATAGGATAATGGATATTATAGAGATAGCCGCGATACGCAATGCAGAAGTCCTCACCGCAGCAGAGTTCATGGGTCAGCCCATAGAACAACTTGAAGCAAGGAGAAGAGAACTGTGGGGAAAGAGCCGTGAGGCCGACAATAGTGATCGAGCATCTTGAAGACGAGATGAGCCTATGGATACTTCTAGAATATAGGCATGCAGGTATAATTGTTGGAGAGCATGATATGTTATGGTTTACTAATGTGCCTAGAAGATACCATCGTATTCTGTCCAAGTATGGCAAAGTACATGAGAGGAGCATCCTAGATCTAGTTCCTCAAGACAAGATTGTTATACTTGATCCTCAGGCGGATAAGCCCTTAACATATAGTGATCTCCAGGGCAGATACATTGTAATAGGCGGAATACTCGGTGACTACCCGCCACGAGGTAGAACTAGGGAGCTACTTAGTTCGAGAGCGCCTAGGGCTATTAAGAGGAATATAGGTGATGGGCAATACAGTATTGATGGAGCAGTATACTACGTCATGTATTTATGGAGACATAAATCCATGGAAGGATTCAAGTATGTCGACGGAGTCAAAATAGATACACCCCACGGACACATACTGTTGCCGTTTAGGTATCCTCTGGTGAACGATCGCCCCTTAGTGGCTCCAGGACTGCGAGAATACTTGTTATCGAGAAGGATACCAGATAATATATTGAAAGAACTTACCCGATAAGATCGTATAGTATGAATAGAACTAGTAGCCATGTCGCAAAATAAGTCACTATGCCCCGGAAGAACCCGTGGAACCAGTCACGTGCTCCGAATTTCTTGACAACATATACAACTGTCCCAATATATGCGATCACCGATAGCATCCATACAATGCTAGAGAGCAGGGGGTTCCCCCAAAGACTCACCCTATAGAGGATATAGGCTGCGAAGCCGTAAGCTATGCCCGCCAATGCCCTGATCTTCACGATATCATCGTCAATCCTACTATGGCTGAACAATCCCTAACACCCGGCTATTTAATGATTACAACTAGATAAAACATATTTATTATTTAATATAGTGTAGCGTATCCCTTACTATCAGGTGCCAGCAGTTGATCAAGAAATCAATGGACATTATAGACTTGATAAGCTGGTGTAAAAATACGGGGAAAACACTTGAGGATTGCCGAGTTGAGAATATATATTGGTGCGGACACTATTGGTTGTTTAAACTGAGATGCCCCAACAAAGGGAAGACCCTTCTGAAGCTTGAGCCCGGCCGTAGAATACACTTATCAGTAGTCGAGCCAGGGGAAAAAGGCATTGATCGTATTGCTGCTTATCTGAGAAAACATATCCGCGGATGCTATATAGATCGAGTTGATATGCCTTGGTGGGAAAGAATAATTAGGATAAGCGTTGTTTGCCGGGATAGAAAACTGTATCTGTACAATGAGATAATACCGAGAGGTTTCCTAGTTGTTACTGATGAAGATAATACTATACTCTATGCTAGCAGGTTTGAGAAACTCAGAGATAGAGAGATCAGAGTTGGAAACACTTATGTTCCGCCTCCCCATCGTCCCTGTCTCCTAGAAATGAGCGATGATAACCTCTACAAACTACTCTTAAAAGGTAAAGACCTTGTACGAGGAATCGTAAAAGGATGGGGATTGCCAGGATATATTGCTGAGGAGATACTGGTTCGCACAGGACTATATAATAAGAAATCCGAGAAGCCGGATAAGATATCAGTTACCGACATAGAAAGTATGCGCCGCAAGCTAGAGGAACTTATAAAGGAGGCTTTGAACGGCAAAGGATACCTTGTATATATAGATGATAGCTTAGAATTAGTCACTGCATATAAGCCCATCCTGTACAGCAAGATATATGAAGCAAATATACAGGAAATGCCCACTCTCGACGAAGCGCTTGACCCGTATTTCTCACAGTATGAGAAAGAAGTTATCGAGAAACGAGAAGAGACTAGAATAAAGGATGAAATCAACCGGCTTAAGAAATCATATGAGAAGCTCGTAGAAACAATTACGAAGTACAGGGAAAAAGCCGAGAAACTAGAAAAAATATCCAATATTCTCCAGGCAAACTATCCATTATTTGAGAAATTACTACAATGCATAAATAAAACGAGAGAAGAGCATGGCTGGGGAAAAATAAGGGAGAAATGCCCTGGAATAGTCTCTGTGAATCCCAGAGAGGGAAAAGTAGTCATTAAGGTACAGGGTGAGCCAGTAGAGATAGATATCAGGCTTGACGCCTGGAAGAACATTCTCGAAATGAGGAGAAAAGCTGGAGAGCTAAGGGGGAAAGCAAGACGCGCTGAAATAGAAGCAGGGAAATTGCTGGAGAAGATCAAGGAGCTGGAAAACAAAAGAATAAGAATCGAGACAAAAGTGTCAAAGGGTATACGTCCAAAGTACTGGTACGAGAAATATCACTGGTTATTCACTAGCGAGGGCTTCCTAGTAATAGGTGGTAGAGATGCCGGGCAGAACGAAACCATCGTTAGAAAATACTTGGCGCCAGAAGACATATTTCTCCATGCAGAAATACATGGCGGCCCAGCAACGGTGATCAAAACCGAAGGTAGAACACCAGGTCATAAAAGCATAGAAGAAGCAGCTGTCATAGCAGCATGTTATTCGAGAGGATGGAGCGAGGGTATTGGGGCCCTGGAAGTATTCTGGGTTAAGGGGGAACAGGTCTCGAAGACCCCTCCTAGCGGTGAATATCTTGCAAAGGGTGCATTCATGGTTTATGGTAAGAAACAATTCATAACAGTTGAGCTTAGACTCGCTCTTGGTGTTGAGGAAATAGATGATCCCATCTACGGCGTATACCAGAGAATAATAGTTGGGCCTGAACACCTTGTTAGACAACGTAGCCTATCGTATGTAGTACTGGTACCTGGGGATATGCGCGGCAAGGAGCTTGCTGAGAAAATAATGGCTATCCTTAGGAGAAAATCTGAGACAACACTATCAGTATCCACTGACGAAGTAATGTATAGACTACCTGGTCCGTCCCGTATTATCAGGGCTGAACAGGGCGAAAGAACTCGTGAAAACAAATAAATAACATGGTATCATTGAGGCAACAACGATTCAATATAGATATGTGGATTTCAATGAGTGGGAATAATAAGGGATGGATAAATACACTTAAAACTACTTTCTACATACTAGAAAATTCTAAGAACATAAGTATTTAGCAAGTAGCCAATGGTGGTTTAACATGGTTGAAAGAAACATCGTCGTTGAGGCCCTAAAATTCGAAAGCGTAACCGATATGAAGGTTGAACTTGTCGAGCGCAAGGGACTTGGCCATCCAGACTATATAGCTGATTCTGCCAGCGAAGAGGCGTCAAGGCTTCTCAGCAAATACTATCTGAAAGAATTCGGTGTCATCCTCCACCACAACCTTGACAAGACCTTGCTCGTAGGAGGACAGGCGAGCCCTAAGTTTGGCGGCGGAACAATGCTTGAACCTATATACATAGTCGTAGCTGGGAGAGCCACAACAGAGGTTAAAACGGAGGACGGAGTAGTCAAGATACCCTATGGAAGCATTATTGTTGAAGCCGTTCGGAACTGGCTGAAGAAGAACATGAGGTTCCTGGATCCGGATGTTCACGTGATTATTGATTACAAGGTCCGTAAAGGAAGCGCCGACCTCGTCTCCGTTTTCGAGGCAGGCTCAGGGGTTCCCCTCGCAAACGATACTAGCATCGGGGTCGGATACGCCCCGTTATCACCTTTGGAGAAACTCGTCTATAATACTGAGAGACTGCTAAACTCTCCAGAGTACAAGAAGAAGACCCCGGCGGTTGGAGAGGATATCAAGGTTATGGGTCTCCGTAGGGAGAAGAACATAGTCCTCACGATCGCAGCCGCTATAATAGATTCCCTCGTAAAAGACCTGGATGAATATCTCAGTGTCAAAGAACAGATAGTCAACGACGTCCTCGATCTTGCTGCGAAGATAGTTCCCGATTACACGGTAAACGTTTGTGTCAACACAGCCGACATGCCCGAGAAAGGAGTTGTCTACTTAACAGTTACAGGTACATCAGCCGAACACGGCGACGACGGAGCTACCGGCAGAGGAAACCGTGCAAACGGCTTGATCCCGCCTATGAGGCCTATAAGTCTAGAGGCGACCGCAGGCAAGAACCCGGTCAACCATGTAGGTAAGATCTACAATATTGTGGCTAGGAGAATCGCTGAGAGAATATATAATGAGCTCGACTATGCAAGAGACGTGTACGTAGAGCTCCTAAGCCAGATAGGCAAACCCATCGATAAACCATTAATGGCTAGTATAAAGATAATACCGCCAAACAACACCGACGACATACCTGCCCATATCAAGTCCGAAGCAGCAGCAATTGCTGACGAGGAGCTAGCGAACATAACAAAGATAACAAACCTCATACTCGAAGGCAAGGAAACACTCTATTAAACAAAACAGTGTTTATTTATTATTGAACTCCCAAAGGCTCGGCTCTTTTTTCAATCCTAAACGCTTCATTCTTTCTTTCTTATAGTTCTCAATAAGTTTCACAAGTTTTACGAACTTGTCTTCCTCTTCCTTCCTCCTGATCTCCTCCCAGGCCCTCTCTAGATCATTTATTATTCTAGGCTCCACGAATAATTCGTTACCTAGAAACACGTGGTCGTACTCGCTTAGATCAAGAACAGGTATTCTGTCATAGACATGTTGGGGATTCTCTATCAATAATCCTATCCTTTCTTGCTTCAATAATAAGGCGTGCTCAACTAGGAGTGATCCTGGGTTACGTATATGGATTATTGGTGGATAACCATTATTTCTAATCACCGAGATCAAGGACGGCGTGAATACCTCCGCGGAGAGGATGTTTAGGTAGCTGCCATGAACTATTTTCTTAGCAATCTCAACTATTTTGTCTCTTTCATTCCTTACCCGGCTTAATTCATCAAGTGCTTTCTTCAACCTAGTGGATAGATCCTTGTTCTCCTGTTCTAACAGGTAGATCCTACGTGCTAACTCGTCGCTACCACTATGTGTTGTCTTTATAGTTTTTAGTTCGAGCTCGAGCTCTTCGATTCTTTTCCTGTAGAGATCCAATTGTTCCAGCAGTTTACGTTTCTCCGCCTCCAAAACCTTGATCTTTCTTGTCAGATTCTCGATTCTATCCATCAGCTCTTTTTCATTAACCGTCGAGGATGTTCTTCTATACTCTTTCCTTGGCGCCCTTACCTCTTCCTTAACCATCGAGACTGCCTTCTCTATCTCGTGCTCAATAGCCTCCGCTATGCTGGCGCCCATAGCGACCATTATCTTCACACGATCCACGTTTATCGGGAAAGTCATCTCCGATGCTTTTGCTTCAGCCTGTATCATCTTATCCCTTATGGTTGAATACGCTTTGTAAGCAGCTGCCAGAGCATCTCGTTCATGGGTATCATCGATCTCTATCCATGGATACTTAGCCTTTATATCGCGTACGATCTCTTGTTTCTCCTCGGTAGACAAATCCCTATCTGGCACATATAGCTGGACATTCAATGTCGCCGCTAGTTTCTTCACGCTCGCAGGAGGCTTTGACACATCTGTGGCCACCATAACTACTCTTCCAAGCCCGGAGACCATGCCTAGGATATCTGCTCTATCAAGGTTCTTAGAACTGAAAGTCATGAGCGGTGTTCCATCAAGATCTATTGCCGCGACACCGGTATATATGCCGGGGTCAAGCCCTATGATTATGCCTCGGCTCTTCCCTGTCTTCTTACGGGGAGTCTCCAGAACGATTTTCTCCCTATATATTGGTCTAATAACAACACGTACACTCTTATTCTTTACAGGTCTTATCAATCCATAGAGCTTTTCGCGCGGAGCATAGACTATGAACACGCTCCTTTCAAGACCGCCCATACTCTTCTTAAACGTTACGTCATAATCAAACTTGTTCTTATCTAGAATCCTCTTTATCTCCTTGGTGGTGGCTAGGATGGCGGCTCTTATGCTTCTCATAAACCTGTTATAGCTCATACCGCCATGACTTACACTCCTACCCTTGGTAACTATGATCTTTGTCTTTTCCTCTAACAGGCGAAGTGTTGCCCCACCACCCTTCCAAGCGATCATAGCTGCGAGATAAGCTGTTTTCTGCGGAGATAATTTGCCGTGAACTTCTATGCCGAGGCTCCTAGCAACAGTCTTAATATTAACGGCTTCGGGACCCCATCCGGTTACCTGAACAATCCTCGTATTAGGCGGGAAGAGTGATAGTAGTTTTGATAACTCCCTTACGGTTTCTTTTAGTTCAAAGACATTATCTATAGCCAGTATGTCGGGCTTATACTCCCATAAAAGCCTGATTAGACGCGCGAAGCTCACATCATCATAACTATCGATTACTTCGCCATCCCTTAGGAAGATTAGAGCATAGTGTGGCTGCTTATTAGATGATGATGGACTATAGCCTGGTAGGATATCTACACCTGCAATGATTGTTTTCTTCTCGTTATTGGATTTGTTCATCTTCTCCCCGCACGTATTTTAGGGCTTTACCGATTTCTACTTCTACCTTGTATTGCTTACGGAAGAATCTGATTATATATTCTATATCTCTCCTCAATAATGCCTCCGCTTGTGGATGCTCTTTATACACATACTGAGGCCAGTCTATGATATATGGTGTATTACTCGATATATCGATCAATACATTGTATTCGCTTAAATCACCATGTATAATACCTACTTTAACATATGCTATTCGCAGTGTTTCAAGTATTCGAAGCAGAACCATATATGGATCCTCTATTTCAGGCCTACGATACAGTTCCACACCATTAACATACTCGGTTACAACAGCATGCCTATTATAGGCGATAGGTGAAGGTACACTACCTCCCTCACGATAGATCTCTCTTGTAGCCTTGAATTCTCTTTCAGCCGCAATCTTTGCCTGCTTATACCAGTCAAGCCTAGGATTATCAGCCCATTCTCTTACACGCCTCGTCATATGGAAACTAGTCCGGCCTATCCTCATGAACTTTACAGCTATGGGTTTACCTCCGGGGGCGAGTGCTCTGAAGATCTCGCTCTCCTTGCCGACGGCGAGCTTGTCACCAATAGCCTCAACGACATTCATACGCACAAGAGTATTGAGAGCCAGCATATCTAGACCCAGATAGGTGAGTCTATAGGCCTTATAGCCGGAAACAGTTTTTCGTTTAACAAGCTTTAATCTATGTAGTTTTGACAGTATGAGCACCACGTGTGTCTCAGGTAGTTTCGAGTACTTCTCGATAAGCTCTAGAGGTACATATTCATATCTTTTCATTCCACGCTCAATGCTATTAAGAACTCTAATGTCCCGCTGTGTTAGCTGCTTGTATATCAGTCCGATCTTAACCATTAAATCACCATGAACCTATAATTTGTACTCGAGACGCTATTATGATTAACCTTGTATTACCCGAGTGTAGAAGTACTTATATACCATTAATATATCCAGCTAATATCTCATCCCCTCTTTAAAAACCCCGTAAAAACCGATTTAAATAACGGATACGGCAGAATTAATGGTGTCACCAATGATAGATCTGATCAGCATAATAATGATTACGACATACATGACGATACTAGCGATACCACTGCTATTCAACCATACAAAGATCAAAGCTGGAACTAGGAAAAAGACCTTGGAAAACAAGATTGCTAAACCAGTTTCAACAACAGCCAATGATGTCTTAAAACGCAGAAATGGTGTAATAGTTGTCATGGGAGAACTAGATGATAAAAAGATAAACGAGATAATGCGAATAATTTCTGGAAGATAAGGATGTATGAGTCCTACGTTTTTAATCAATACACATGTTATAGTTTTAAGGGGCATGTATGAGTAAACTGTTGAAAAACCTAGGACCAGGATTTATAGCCGTCCTATCGGGTATAGAGCTTACAAATGTATTTATGTATATGTTGTTTGGGAAACTATACGGGGTCATAGGCATAGCTCTTGTTATTGCAAGTATAATTCCAATGATTTTCGTACAGGAGGCAATAACTGTACCCAAAATCCTCTACGGCACGACGCCCTCCTCATATCTACTAACACATAGGAAAAAACTAGGAATGCTATATCTTATAACAATATATTTCGGCTCATTGCTTATCCTATTGATAAATGCGATAATAATTTCAATACTTCTAAGCAATTTATTTGGTGGGTCTTGGTTACCTTATTTATTGATCGTAGTTCTAATATCATCGCTCATACCCGGCAATAACAGGATCGGTATATATATCGAGAAAATCCTTGCGATCTTATCGTTATTTCTAATGATATACTTCATAGCATTTATAGTATCAATACTGGATCACCCCCCAACTGATCTTTTCTCATACAGTATTCCATCACTTATGATGATCATAGCTCTTTGGGGGGCCGCGTCGAGCCCCTACTCAATGCTTGTACAGGAAGATGATAATGAACTTGGAGATCTAAAGCTATCATTATTTGTATCAATAATTATTAGTTTATCAATTAGCGGAGTGGCTGCGATAACAGGCCTACACACCGATATAATTAGTGCATTAACCCTAACATCGCATGGTCTATACTCATACTTACTACTGGTTGGTCTTATCTCGACAACCATACTAGCATTATCAACTATTTTCATCACAGTGGGTAGGATAATATCGGGTTCGCTCCAAGTACTTAGAGCCAGAACAAATGAGATCAGCCAGGTCTTCTACTCGATTATAGCATTTATGTTTATATTATCATGTATTATCATCTACGTCGGATGGAACATGCTGGAAAACCTGGTGATAATGGGATCTGCACTAATAGGTGTCATAAGCACTATAGCCATGTATCCACTACTCATATATTATCTGGACATTTACCTCGCATCTAGAAACCGCTTAATAGCATATAATATGCTCGGATTGGCTGCAACAACCGCTGTGTTAACAATTATAATTTTACTCGGTTTTCTCCCCTAGGATCTCAGATAGAGTATTGACGAATCTATCGATATGCTCATTGGTTACATGGGGCATAACTACTATTCTAAGACCATCAACGCTAGGTGCTCGATAAACATAATACCCTTGCTTAACAAGTTCTTCAAGAAGTTTTTCCGTAGGCATACGTCTGCTTTTGAACACTACTATTGGCAGAACAGGCTTCCACACAATAATATCTTGAATTCTCGCTAGTCTATCATATAGATGCTGTGCCGTCCTCATACATCTTATTGCGATCTCAGAATATCCTTGTACACCGTACTTCTTTATAACAGCCCATATCGCCGCTATGGAGCCACCGGGCCTAGTACCTAAAAGACCGTACTGGTATTTTCCTAGTGTATATGGTAGTTCTCTTCTAGCATAAGATAATAACTTGTTGTCTCTGAATAGTATTATGCCTGAGGGAATAGGGGATAAACCGTTTTTATGAAAATCAACCGATATGCTAGACACACCACTATAGAATTTAAGATCGGTATCGATATATCCTTTTTCATAAAGCGCTGGTATGAATAATCCTCCATAAGCAGCGTCCACATGTAGATAAATATTGTTTTGACGCGCTATATCGGCTACTTCTCTTACAGGGTCAATGGAGCCCCACTCTGTCGTGCCAGCTGTTATGACGATAGCAGCTATATCTTCTCTTTTTTCCTCGACTATACTGCGTAGATCATGGATGTCAACGACATGGTTATCGGTGACTGATGTAAAAACAATCTTCATTCCTAAAAGATGAGCAGCCCAGATTATGGAGTGATGAACTGTTCTCGGCGCTACAACCAGTTTTTTACCCGTCTTTTCGCGAGCCACATATAGTGCTACTATGTTCGATTCTGTACCACCGCTTGTAACGAATCCTGTACATTCACCATATAACTTGCTCATGAAATCTATGATCTCTCTCCTGAAATGTTCGAGTGTAGGAAAAATCCTTGTATCTCCGGCATTAGTATGTATAAAAAGATTATATGCGTAAACAGCTAAGTTATCCGGACGCGTAGTCATGGAGCCAAGAATATATCCTTCATCATGTCTCGGCGTCTTATTATACATCTCTAGCAGTTTCTTGATTATTTCTAGTTCTCTCAATAATGGCCGCCTTCCTCATCATTTCAGATAGTCCCTACTTTAGAAACTTCTCTTCGTACTCCTTAAGATACTTTACACTCTGTTTTAGATCGATGAATAGCTCTCTCGCCTCAATAATGTCTTCAGCCTTAACGATATCTCTGCCTTTCCTCTCAGCAATTATACGGGCGGGCTCTAGTAGCTGTACCGCATATCTTAGACTCGCCTTACTACCTACGGCGACAAGTTCTTCTAACGCTCCCTCATCGAGCTTTATGCCTTCCTCATTTGCGCGTATACGTATGATCTCCCTTATCTCGTCGGGTTCATATGGTTTAGTCGGTATAATTAATAACCTATCAAGTAGATCCAATGGCATGCCGTGAGGCGATTCTAGATCGGTGCCTCGAATCCTTGCTATTCCACGGTTGGTAGCCAATATTATTATCGGTGAGAACTCGCTCTCCATCGCTCTAGATAAGAAGCTAAACGCCTCGATATCGAGCATGTGGGCATCATCGATAAAGAGAACGCCAGGCACTAGCTCGGCCTTCTTCTCGTCAACCCATTTCTTGATCATTTCATCAACTTCTTTTCTTACCTCTGGCGGTATTTCTCTCTCAACACCTAGTGTGAAGAAGCTAATCAACGCTCTCTGCGAAGCGACGGCAACATCTAGATCGTGTATGCTGAATGTTCTGACTATTTCTTTCCTCTTCTTTACAGGTCCGCTGGGCATGTCGACATACTTGTATGTCTCTATATCATAGTACCTGGCGGATTCTACGCCTTTGACTCGTCCTACCCGGTATACTCGTCCTGTTTCAGCATCTATCCATATGAGATCCCCTTTCTTTATCCCGAGCTCTATTATTTGTCTCGTTATCTCCTCGCCAACGGTTAATGTTAATTCTTCGTCTTTTGTACGCAGAGTGATCCTTGTCTCGGCGGGCACAGCCATGTAGGGTACGAGGGGGTGTCTCCGCCTCCGGATCTTGATCGAGGTCACTACTCCCTCGTAGACTGTTCTCTCTTCTCTAACACGTACGCCGATAGCCCTACGTAGGGCCTCCATTAGGATCTCTGTTTTCTTCTTCTCACTACTATAGATCTCCGAGCCGCTCATGGCCACGAAAGGAGTGTCTTCGCCTAGTTCTCTAGCTATAGCGATCGCTAAAGCCGTTTTGCCAGTGCCCGGAGGGCCTACGAAGAGTATGCCACGCCCAGCTATCCTTCCTTCTTTTATCATCTTCACAACTATTCCAGCGGCTTCACGGGCCTTCAGCTGGCCTACTAGGCCATCTGCGACCTTGATCGCTTTACCTTTCTCATCCAGTCCAAGCCCTCTTATATGGCTATGCGCCCCGATCCTCTTAGGCCTTTCAACCCTGATTTCTATCGACATATTCCCGCCCCCGTATATCTATGAATAATTATTATGTGGTTTAAGAGATTCATCCATGAGGAGATAGTGTCAGTAGCCGCTGAATACATCATAGGCCCCAGCCCCTAAGGCCTCGGCCAATGAACTCTCAACATCATCCAGGAATAAGCTTGTCTATTAGCCAGAAATAAATATCATTACTTGTTTTTACAGAATATCTAATTGATTATTGATAGGTGTGATTGTTGAGAATTATGAATGACCTAGAATATATTCATAAGTTGTTGATGGATAAACTTAGAGAACTTTTGAAACTGCTCGAAATTATTTCTGAGAATAAAAAAGCGCTTGCCGGCTCAAGAGAGGAATTATTGAAGCTCTATAGGGAGTTAGCTACTCTTAACCCCCCACTCGTTATTACGCGTCCCTACATAGATGTTGTTGTCAGAGCCCTTACGAGGATTAACAATACATTATTTATTCTAAGAACCGAGAAGCTCGGTATTGACGAGATATTATTACTACTATCTGAGGTCAAGCGCTTACTTGTGGAGTATAAGATGATTGCGAAAAAAGAGAGATTTAAAACCATGATAGGCCTCTTAACACCAATCTATACAGGCGTCTTCATATTTGCAGCAGATGCTTTGACTAGATTCCTATGGAGTAACGATACCCTACCTATAATGATCTTGGCGTTCTTCGCAGCATTAACTTTCGTGCTATCCTTCGTTAAACTAAAATTTGCATACTATTCTTTGATAATGGGCGGGCTAGTCGGCGTCTGGCTCGATCTACTATACCCGTTTAACGAGTCTAGCGAGACAATATATTCGGGAATAATCTATTTCCTACTTCTAGCGGTAAGTCTCTCTTACTATAACATTATTAGGACATCTTCATCCGAATATAACAGGAAGAGAATAAGTAATCTAATAAAAGAAGCTACTGAAATACATGAGGAGAAAACCATGTCTGCAGAGCCAACCGAGCTAAAGGCAAAGCTTGAAGAACTTATAGATTACTTCACAAAACTCTACGGTGACAAAGGCAAAGAACTACTATTCTACAAAATCAACGTCATGGTTATGAATGGTAAGAAACGCGATGAAGTGATAAATGAACTATATAATCGCCTCATAGGCAAAGCAAAAAACCTTTCGAAAGGGATTATTTAAACCTTAGACAATAGTCTTTATAGAATCCGGCTTAATCATTAAAAATAAGATTAAGCAGTGTGCTTATCGGGGTGTAAAGATGTCGAAGCCCTCAAAATCTAAAGAACTCAAAATAGTCACACGACATGTGATAACTATTGATGATATAAAGAAGGATCCGAGGAAGGTTAAACTCCTATACATTATCAGTGCGACTGGAGGTATTAGCGAAAAAGCGTTGCAGTACCTCTTGTACTATATGAAGGAAGAAGGCTATGATCTAGGATACAAATTCGTAATGCTGGGAACTGTTCCGTCAAGTAAAGAAGTTCTAAACGATACCCTAGCCCTAAGATATGTCGGATTATTAGAAACTAATCCTAGAAGAAAACTAGTAGTGACTAGCCTAGGCAAAGAATTCCTTGACAAAGAAGGCGACAAGTACTTGAATGAGGACGAAAAAGATCAGATAAAGAAACTCGTCGAAGAACTACGTGTGAAAATAGCACCTATTGATGCCGAAGTCGAACTAATGTCTAGGCCACGCAGGAGAAGGCGAAGGCTTTTCTAACAAGTTTAAAAACAATGTATCAAGTGTGTTAATTAAAAGATATAATTACCTTATTCATATTGATGTAGGGTAGAACCGTCTTTCCTCTGTTTTTCCAATTGCCAGGATCGGGTTGAGCCTTCCTTCCTCGGAAAGCTTCTTTATGTGCTCAGCAAACTCTGATGTGTGCTTGATGTCTAGCTCTAATAGTTCATAGAAGATATTCCTAAGCACACTCCATAGTTCTACGAGCATTTCACGTGGCATATGGCTTATAACCATTGGTTCCTGGAGCCATTGATCGAATGCCTGTATGGTTCTCATCATATGCTGAAAGGCCTGTCTCGCCATTATTATTAGCTCCAGTCTGTCGGCCTCCTCGTATCCCTTCTCGGCTTTCTTGAAGCTCTCAATTATCTCTTTTTGCCTCTTTACCCATGCCTCCAGGTTTTGAAAAGGCATACTCATTATTTGCACCACGACTGAACTGATAATTGAT
>JAMOVL010000066.1 GCA_027067785.1 Desulfurococcales archaeon
ACAAGTAACTACCTGCTTCTATCCTCTCCCTTCTATCGCCTCTTCCAGCAATAATGCATGATAGTAGTGTTGAGAAACAATGTATTAGCGCAGCCAAGACGCCTATGGCCATACCTGTAAACAGGGTTTCTAGGCTAATTGGTGATAAGGCTATGTTAACACCCATCGATAATAAAAAGAACGTTATAAACACGGCCCGGACAGGCTTAAACATCTCCATAACTGGCTTGCTGTGCTCAACCGCAGATATGGATAATCCAGCTATGAAAGCACCCAGTGCTGGCGTTAAGCCAAAATAGCTGGCGATAACACCCATGAATAATCCATAGGAGATCATAAGTATAAGGCCTTGATCATCATGGGAAACAAGTCTTGACAGTACATATTTGGAAAACAAATAACTTGCAATACTACCTAGAACTAGGAAAAACGCGGTCTTAGAGATCATTAGAACCAGGTTTCCTATGTAGCCACGGATAAAGTTAAGAGATATAACAATAATGATGTCCTCGACAGCCGCAACCATTAACACGATCTTTACAACGCTTGCCTGTGGTGAATGCTCTTCTAACAATTTATAGGTGAATACAGTACTCGAAAACGAAGCAATTAACCCAATTATAACAACGAGACCCAACGGTGTTCCTAACGGTATTAGTATAGCAGCTACCAAGACGTTCGCGACAGTGAATTCTATGAGCGAGATATAGAGGGGGTGCCGAACTATGTCTCTAATATTGTCAATATGCACTTCAAACCCGATCTCGAAGAACAATAGTATTATGCTTACCTCTGAGAGGACTTCGAACATAGAGATCAGTTTTCCCGGAATCGGAAGAAGTAGTCCTATCATGAGCCCTGCTAGTAGGTAACCTATAGCACTTGAAAGCCTAATTCTCTTAATTATTAGAGCGAGGAGAAAACCGAGGATAAATAATAAGGCTAGAACAGTATGTGCTGGATCCAAAACATCATCCTCTTACTACCAGGTCGTAGTTCCCGGTAAGTCTTGCTAAGGCGTTTCTCCAGGCACGGGATCCCTTGCTATTCATTATGACTAGATCATAACGTTCAACACGAGCTATCACGTCAGGATTTACACCAAGCAATACTCCTGTATCAGCAACTCTTAGCATTGATGCGTCATTCATAGCGTCTCCTACAGCGATAATATGAGCTTCTCTATATTCTTTTAACAGGTTTCTGAGGAGCTGCAAGGCTTTACCCTTATCGTGTTTTCCATTGATCTGACTTATCCCTACTCCGCTGATCTGTATATTAAGGCCTCTCTTCTTGATCTTTTCAACTACTTCGTTAATTATGGATTTATCCTCTGTTTTAGGAATGAAGAGATAACTATATTCTCTCTTGAGTGCAAGAACTGATTCGTCCACTGGTAGCCCGGTTAATTCACTGAAGAGCTCGGGCGTTATCTCGTCCATCCACATTATATAGTCGCGGTAATCATTGATAATATCATTGATCATCTTCTTGATCTCATCAATGGTCTTACCAAGTACGCAGACATAGTAATCATCTTTATCAAAACATCCCTTATCATTAATAGATTCTTCAACGGCCTTTTTCTTTGGAATATAGATTGCTGCACCATTCTCGACTATAAATATTATGTCTTGAAGCCCAAGCCTCTTTATGTAGAGCAGTTGTTCAAGCCTTGTCTTTGAAGAATTGAATATGATCTCTATTCCTTGTTTCTTGAGTCTCTCTACTAGAGGCAATACAGTCTTATAATCGTATGTGCCTGGATCTAGTACGCATCCATCAAGATCAGTCATTATGACAGGCCGCATGATAATCCACACCATAGAACACTGTTGGTTTACAACTCATGTTTTATTCCTCTCTGTACTAAATATAATGTCTGGAGGTGGAGCACTAGTGAGACTAGAGATGCCTAGGTACATGGAGCGATTTGGTGCTGTTAAATTCTTCGATATTCAGAGGGTTCTCGAGCTTACCGGGGGTAAGTCTAGCGGTCCTTTAGGGGATGTTGCAGGAACAATAAATATCGGTAGGGCCGAGCTCGAAGAACTAGAATCAAACATGACTATAATAATCCCGGTGAAAGACGAAAACCCTAAGATTCTAGAAGGAGTTCTTAGTGGCGTGCCCCACGAGGCATTTGTTATAATAGTTTCCAATAGCCGGCGTGAACCTATTGATAGGTATAGGATAGAGCTAGATACTGTATATCAGTTTTATAGATTAACGAGAAGGCCTTTCCTAATGATACATCAGAAAGACCTTGCTTTCAGCGACGCCCTAGTAGAGGCTGGGTATCCTTATCTTCTCGACGAGACAGGGAAGATCAGGGATGGTAAAGGAGAAGGAATGGTGCTAGGGCTCCTACTAGCTAAGATTATCGGGAGAAAATATGTTGGCTTCATAGATTCAGACAACTATATTCCCGGCGCAGTCAACGAGTACGTAGACATATACGCTGCCGGGTTTTACATGGCACAGTCACCGTACACGATGATCAGGATAAAATGGCCGTACAAGACGAAATTCGTGGGCAGAAGATTCTACTTCAGGAGGAGAGGCCGTGTCTCCGAGATAACAAATAGGTTCATGAACATGTTGATCGCTAGGCTGACGAAGTTCGAGACAGACATTATAAAGACCAGTAATGCCGGAGAACACGCAATGACCATGGAGTTAGCGGATAAACTAGCATATGCGAGTGGCTTTAGCATCGAGCCTTACGAGATAGTCTATATGCTCGAAGAATATACTGGGATAAAGAAAAATGTTGATAAAGATGTATTTGAGAAGACTATTGAGATCTACCAGATCGAGCCACGTAATCCTCACATACACGAAGAAAGAGACGAGACACACATACCCGATATGATAAAGAAGAGCTTATCGACTATATATCATAGCGTCCTCGCTGACAAGAACCTTAAGAAGAGAATAATCGAAGAACTAGTAAGACGTGGTGCTCTTAAGCCGGGCGAAGAGCCTCCTAGGCCGCGTGTCCTACCACCAATTAAAGATGTCGACATATCTAAGTTGTTCAAAACACTACAAGAATCCAGTGATACCCTTATTATTAGGGAGGAGTAAGTTTTACTCATATATACTTCTCTATACAAACCATATACTTGTAGATATGTATAGCATAATCTTCTATTTGTGTATTTACATCTTATTTATATGCACATATATACCCACTAGATTCCCACCCATAAGCGTATTAACACATAAGTACAAAGCCGAAGGGTATATATACCCACCAATATAGTATATTCTTAATGTAGAGAAACATAGCGGTGATTCCGAATGGAGATCTCACCTATCTTATATGAAAACGATCCTACTTATCAGATGGCTGTCAAACAGCTCCGCGAAGCTGCTAAGCTTCTAGGCCTTCCTGACGAGATCGTAGAGGTACTACGTCACCCCGAGAAGCTCGTACAGGTCAAGATACCCATAAGGAGAGACAATGGTAAAATCGAAGTCTACATTGGATGGAGAAGCCAGCACAACAGTGCCCTAGGCCCCTACAAGGGCGGTATCAGGTACCGTGAAGACGTGACCCCTGGCGAAGTAGTAGCCCTATCAATGTGGATGACCTGGAAGAACAGCCTCGCAGGAATACCCTATGGTGGCGGTAAGGGAGGAATAAGAGTTAACCCGAAGGAGCTCAGTCAGAGAGAACTAGAAGAACTCAGCAGAAAGTACTTCGCAGCAATAGCTAAGGACGTCGGTCCAGATGTCGACATACCAGCACCGGACGTCTACACCAACCCACAGACGATGGCCTGGTACTTCGACGAGTACAGCAAGATCGTAGGCTACAACGCATGGGGCGTAGTGACAGCCAAGCCGGTAGAGCTAGGCGGTCTTCACGCGAGAATAGTATCAACAGGATACGGCACAGCACTAACAGCTAGAGAAGCTGCTAAGCGCTGGATCGGTGGAATCGAGGGCAAGACCGTCGCAATACAGGGCTTCGGAAACGTAGGACAGTATGCAGCTCTCTATCTGAAGCAGTGGGGCGCTAAAGTAGTAGCCGTCAGCGACAGGAGCGGAGCAATCTACGACCCCAATGGAATCGATGTCGAGGAAGCAATCAAGGTTAAGAACGAGACCAGAAAAGTCACCAACTACAAGAAGGGAGACGTCAAGATCATCAGCAATGAGGAACTACTAGAACTAGACGTAGACATACTAATACCAGCAGCAACAGAGAACGTGATAACGATCAAGAATGCCGACAAGATAAAGGCAAAGGTAATAAGCGAAGGAGCAAACGGCCCAACAACACCCGAGGCTGAAGAGATACTGCACAAGAAAGGAGTAATCATAGTACCCGATATCCTAGCGAACGCTGGCGGCGTAACAATGAGCTGGATCGAGTGGAGCCACAACCGCATGGGCTGCTGGCTAACAGACGAAGAAGCACTAGAGAGACTAGACAGGATAATGACCAGGAACTTCAACAGAGTATTCGACGAGTGGCAGAAGAAGTACAGCGAGCACCCGATGAGAGCAGCCGCCTATGCAATCGCAGTAGACCGTGTAGTAAGAGCGATGAAGCTAAGGGGCTGGATCTAAAGCTCCTGTTTTTTCTCTCCAGACCTTCTACTAAATACAATTGTTCCATCTTTTCTCCTAATTTCAACAACTCTATGAAACGGGATCATTTCTTCGCCAACATAGAGATAGCCCCGCCTAAGATCATCTATGAATCTACCAGGAATAGGTCTGAGAATAACACCTTCTTCCGTTCGGTGCTTAATGAAAACAATATATTCTTCTTTCTCCCCTGAGAAAACAACTCTTCTAAGCCATTCTTCGATCTCTCCTCTCCTTCTACCCAATAGTGATCAACCATAAATTCATCTTTATACATAGTTTTTATTGCTTGTTAAGCCATAGTTATTAAATAGCGTGCCAACGAGTGATGAACGATGGGGTACAGCAGGCTTGCTGGTATTCTACTCATATGTCTCGCAGGGGTTTTCGCTATAATATATACTTGGCTAGTATTCTGTGCTGGAGAAGCAGTATCTATCATAGTTATAAAGCTCACAGTTTACTTCAGCATGCTAGCACTATTCGGTATAATAGGATATATAGGCTATGTGCTCGCAACAACTCCCTCACTACCACCGGAAGAGATTGAGAGAATGATAAAAGAGCTCGAAAAAGAAGAGGAAATAGAGAAGCAAAAATAATTCTTGGTTCAAAGACCTATTTCTTACGCTTGATTATTAGCTCTAATAACCATTCAAGAACTTCTTTTGTCTCGGAACTTATACACTCACAGTTATCAAGAGCCTTTCTAGCATCCATTGTCAAGTTCTCCATGTATTTTACACTGTAATCCAGGCTACCCGTCTTCCTAACTATTTCCTGTACTCTAGATATGTCGTCCTCGCTTATTTCTTCGGGCTTCTTAACATCATATATTAGCCTCAAGAATTCCCTGTCTTTTTCATCCCCCCACTCATACGCTTTGACTACAAGCAGGGTCTTTTTCTTCTCACGTACATCACTACCAACAGGCTTACCCGTTATCTTAGGGTCGCCATAAAGACCTAGTATATCGTCTTGAATCTGAAAAGCAATGCCTGCAGGATAAGCATAGCTGGTGAAAGCCTCGAATAATTTATGATTACGGCTACCAGCAGCTATCGCACCTAAGTAGAGGGGTAGCTCAATAGTATACGAGGCTGTCTTATACTTATGTATAGTCATGACATCTTTTTCCGTCACTTTTTCTAGCGGAAGACCGGCTACAAGCACATCGAGGAATTGACCGTATGAGACTAGGCGTAGGCCGCGCGTATAGAAGTATAGCAGTCTACGTAGATCATCGCCTGATACTCCGGACTTATAGAATGAATATGTTACGAGGCTTTCAAGATAGTCTCCGCCTAGAATAGCTTGGCTAAGACCATAGTGTTTACAGTCTGTAAGTAATGATTTCTCTCTACAGCTATGTTCGAACATCACATGGACAGTTGGGCCTCCTCTCCTCATGGTATCTCTATCCATTATGTCGTCATGTGCTAGGAAGTAGCTCTGCATGAACTCTATTGCTGCCATTATATATCGTACAGTATCTAGATTACCGCTTCCCCATTTCTCAGCCCAATAACCTATGAGCACTAAGAATGCTCTTAGCCTCTTCCCCCCTCTAAGTGTATAGTCGCTGATATAATCGATGAGCTCGGAAGCATAAGGTGTCACACTGCCTGCTTCGCGGAGAACCTCGTCGAAGATTTCTCTTAACGTATTATTTGTTATGTTTCTAGCTGTTTCGAGCAAGTTCCTAGGATCCACAGCCATACACCTAACTAGTTTTTAACAGATTATCTTCTAAATTAAGGATTTCATCTGTAACGAGATAATAGTGATCGGAGCTCTTTAATTATAGGCAGCCCCTTCTTATCCCCGAGTAGATCCCAATAAATGCCTGTAGGCTTTGGAGGTCTTGGCTCTACATAAATGGTCTTTGTAGGAGTGATAATAATATCAACTGTAAGATCATGCTTCTCCCTGGGAACATAATCTACCAGTTGTATGTCATGAATGGTTGTTAGTACCGGGGTTTTCTCATCCAATGCACCGATCTCTCTTAGTATAGCGTATTCTATCTCTGCATAGCCTCCTCCTTTACCGAGCCTATTTCCCCTATGATCAACGGCTACACAGCCCGTTACAACTAAGTCTATTTTCGGTATTTCTGTCAGTCGGACCAATCTACCATACCTGAAAGCTCCTTTGATCGTAGATGCAAACCTTATTTTATCGCTAGGTATAGTTTTGGGATCTAGAAGGAGAAACCCCTGTCTAAGCCTCGGAGTAGCCATTACAACGGTCTTGCCCTCACGGAGGGCTTGTTCTCTAAGTGGTCTCTGTGGAGAATCAGGATTTGCTTTGATCACACATGCTCGTCTCCATTCTCTAAGAAACAATGCCCTGGCCGCCGCTTTTTCTGTGCCTACAAAATTAGGTATCCTACCATATACTGGCCGTGGAAACCTCGCAATATTTAGTTTCTCCATTAATTCCCATATTTGTTGACGCAAACGCTGTTTTTCCTCCTTAATATCCTGCAACGCGATCACATTCCTCGAAGCGCTTTATTCAAATACACTGTTATAGTATTGAATATGCATGGTGGAATAAATGGCCTTACTACAAGTAGCCCTCGACACCGACGATATAAGTTTTGCACTAAGGCTTGCCAGCATATTATCGTCAGAACTAGATAAGGATAAATTATTAATGGAAGCTGGCACCCCTCTTATCAAGGCCTGGGGTACATTAAGCGTTAAACTACTCAATGAAGTCACCCAGACAAGAGTAGTGGCCGATACTAAGACTATGGATGTAGGGGGGTTTGAATCCGAAATAATGTTTAAGGCCGGAGCAGATATTGTGACTGTGCTCGGCCTTGCCGATGACTCCACCATAGAGGAGGCGGTTAAGACTGCTAGGAAGTATAATGGGCAAGTAATGGTTGATCTGATCAATTGCCCTGATCCTGTTGAACGGGCCAAGGAAGCGATTAGGCTAGGAGCCGATATAATTCTCTATCATCTCGGCATAGATGTACAGAGGAAAAGAGGGATAACAGCGTCTGATATGATAGATGAGATCAAGAGACTCTCAAGCCTTGGGGCAAGAGTAGCTGTTGCAGGTGGAATAAAGCCTGGAAGAGCTAGACAACTAGTGGAAGCTGGTGCTGAAATAGTCATAGTTGGCTCGGCTATAACGAAAGCAGATGATCCATTATCAGTCGCGAAGTTGCTTCTTGAAGAGATAAGTATTTGAGGCCGTTAGAAATCAGGTATTTTAACATGTTTTTCTACGACCTGTTTTTCAAGCAGCTCTCTATACTTCTCCTGGTGCTTTTTGATCATATCCAGTAGTAGCTTTAATGCTTTCTTCTTACACTTGCCACAGAGTATCTCTCCTCTCTTGCACATCTCGTACTGCTTCTTAAGATCTTCATCGTCTCTGAGGAGGAAATACGTGTAGAGCTCGTAGACTGTGCATTTCTCGGGTTCTCCGCCTAGGAACCTCTGTTCTTCGGCGGTAGGCCTTCCACCTGTCAACGCCATCATTATCTTCTTCTTTATCGTACTAGGATCGTCTAGCAAGAGTACGGCGAAGTCTGATTTGCTACTGCTCATCTTGTTTCCATCGAGGCCGCGTATGAATTTATGGTAGAATGAAGCGGGCCTTCTAAGACCTAGCTCCTGTGCAAACCTATCCGCTAGATCTCTTGTTAGACGTAGATGAGGGTCCTGATCAGCTCCTACGGGGACAAGTATGTGTTTGTATCCGCCATAGTCTTTCAGCTGCATATGGAGAATATCTGATGCCTGAGTTAGAGCTGCTATTATTTTGCCAGGACTTGCTTCGCCATATATAGCTTCAAACTCGGCCCTCGTTATCTTCCTCGAAAACATCTGTATTAACCTATAATAGGGGGTTGTATTGTTTGTCTGGAAGTAGAACTCGGTCTTCACGGGATCCAAGCCCCATGCGATAGCGTGGCGTATATATTCTTGTCCGTACTCGATGACTTTCTTCCTATCTAGCTTACGGACAGCGTATGCTTCAGCATCGGCCACAACAACCTTTACGTGGACGCCGAGGCTCTGAAGATACTTTAATTCCTCGAATACCATTAGGTGGCCTAAATGCGTATGACCGCTAGGCATAAATCCTGTTAATACAGCTACTCTCTCGCCGCGATTCAAGGCGTCGAGCCACTTATCAAAATCTCTGTGTCCAAACACTATTCTTCGCGTGAAGAAATAGTGTTTAACAGGGAGCTTGTCTAGCACAGTATCGATCGGCTGTATACCGAACTGTTTGAAGAGTTTCTCGTATTTTTCGATAGCGAAATGACCCCATGGATCAAGTATTGTTGACAATTGATTTACCCCCGCCGCATCGGCTTACTCGGAGAATATGGTATGGGTAGACTCTAGTTAAAACTCTTTACAATACTCTTTCCACGTAAGATAATTTTGTCGCAGTATCTGGCTCTTCTAATGATTGAGCCATACACGTTCCATGTATGTCTTGCGAGTCTGGGCTCTCTTAATATTAGTATGTTTGCTGGCTGTCCTGTATCGATATGTCTTGGTTTGATGCCAACTGCTATATAGCCGTTTATAAACGCCATCCTAACAATCTCATATGGATCTATACTATTCCTGAATATGGTGAACAATAATTCCATTTCAGCAAAAATATCCGGGTGAAAACAACCAGCATTATCTGTCCCTATAGCGATAGTGACGCCTTCGGTGAGCGCATAGGGTATATCAGCTGTTCTCCCAACGAACCATATATTGCTACGTGGGCAAACCACGAGGGGTATGTTTTCCTCAGCGAGTATTCTTAGCTCCCACCTCTTGAGGAAAACACCGTGGACAATACTTGTCATTTTTATCCTATAGTTTAAGAGATAGTGTAGACTACCGCGCTCCTCCATTTTCTCGGTCTCACTAACATGTGCACTTACGGGATACTGTTGCGAAATCCGGTGTAATTCCTCCATTACGTGCGGGGGGAGTCTAAGGGGATTAGACACTCCTATACCGCCACAAAGTCTTGCTGCTTCCCAGTACTCTGCTGGATCTAGGGGGTTCGACGGCCTCGAGAACCCAAGGTATATGGCGCCTGTTCTTTCAACTAGCTCTTTGTTTTCACGACAATAATCCTTGTGTTCCTGGAAATCCGCGACCGAGTAATATGTGTTGAGCGATTCCTTCAAGGGCTTGTCTAGAAAGTAGTGCCTGTTAAGACGTGTCAACGGTAGTTTTATTCCTTTGCTCCCAACAAAAGATGCTAGATCTAAGCCTATGCATGCTTCTGGCACAACATAATCATTGAGGTGTACGTGGGCGTTAACTGGTAATGGTGTTGCTATACCTCCGAGACTAATGCCGTCATGTGACCATGTATTCTCAATATCTGTTATCACTCCGTTCTCGATCTGGATGTAGGCGTGTTCAACTATGTCGAGGTTTTCTCCAACGAGTATTTTGTCGAGATTGATGATTATGGGCTCAGTGCCGGAGATCCCTTCCTCACCTCCACTTCGGTCTGGACTAGGAATCTTCATCGCCCAAACAATAATATCCTGGGTGGGAATACCTTATTATTACTGTATCCTAAACACACTATTGAACAGAAATCCTAATGGTGTAAAAGGCTTGGTTGACTGGATAGCGGTAAGAAATGATCTCCTCTCCGGTAAACCCGTACTGGTTTTCGATAGTGCTGAGAGAGAAGCTGAGACTGACATGATATTTTATGCTGGCGTGATAGATCCTGGGAAAATAACTTATCTACGAAAGAATGCTGGTGGACTAATATGTTTTGTATCTGGAAGTAAGTTTAGAGAAGCTCTTCAGCTACCCTTCATGACGGAGATCTTGGCCAAGCACCCAGTGCTGCGCGAGATAAGCACTAGGAAGCCCCGATACGGTGATCCACCAGCTTTCAATATCTGGCTTAACCACGTAGATACTAAGACAGGGATCAATGATAACGATAAAGCCCTAACGATAAAGGCTCTCCATAGAGTTGCCGAGCTAGTATATAAGGGATTTACAACGGAAGCTCTTGAAACATTCAAACGCGAATTCTACGCCCCAGGACATGTTCCCCTTCTAACATCACGTGGGATCGCCAATAGACGCGGTCATACCGAGCTCGCAACAGCCCTTGCATTGATCACAGGGCTAACACCCAGTATGGTCATAGCCGAGATGCTGGCCGAGGGAATAAGTCTTCCCTACGAAGACGCCCAGAGATACGCTAGGAGAAACGGCTTGATGTTCATCAACGGGTTCGACATTATCACGGAGGCTGAGAAGAGGGGCTTCCTCTATGATTAAAATAGGCGTGGTTGACACGACGTTTTCGAGAGTAGATATGGCGAAATACGCGATAAAAGTGATACAGGAACATCTTCCTGAGGCAAAGATTATCAGGTATACCGTGCCCGGCGTCAAAGACATACCTGTTGCTGCCCGCAACCTTATAATGAATGAAGGCTGTGAAGCAGTAATAACACTTGGATGGGTTGGCGCTAAACAAGTCGATAAATATAGTTATCTAGCCATGAGCACTGGTCTCATCATCCTCCAGATTATGACTGGCAAACATGTTATCGATGTAACAGTGCATGAAGACGAGGCCGATGACCCAGATAAGCTGTTCGAAATAGCCAAGAATAGAGCTATGGAACACGCTTTAAACCTTGTAAAACTAATTAGACATGGACGAGAAGCACTTACAAGATATGCTGGACAAGGCCTTAGACAAGGCCTGCCCGATGTAGGTCCGTTAAAAATGTAGGTGGTGTTCTCGGTATGAGTGTTAAGATAGGTATTGTTGTGGCAGAGTTTAACTATGACATAACATATCTTATGCTCCAGAAAGCCATAAACCATGCGAAGTTCCTAGGAGTCGAAGTACCCGTAGTGATAAAGGTTCCTGGCACGTATGAGATCCCCTTTGCGGTCAAGAAACTATTGGAGATGAAAGAGATAGATGGTGTTGTAGCCCTAGGAGCAGTAATTCAGGGAGAAACAAAACATGACGAACTAGTAGCTGGACAAACGGCCAGGAAAATGATGGATCTAATGATAGAATATGGTAAACCAGTAGGTCTAGGAATCATAGGTCCCGGGGCAACGAGGATGCAGGCAATGGAGAGAATAGAGGATTATGCTAGGAGAGCCGTCGAGGCCGTAGTGAAAATGATTATGAGGACGAATAAGCTCGGAAAAATACAGCTCAAACCCGGCGAGACGATAATCATCGAATAACATATGCAAAAAATACTTGTAACACATAGTGATAAGCGGGTCGATAGCCTTTTGCCCCGTATAACATTGATAAAGCTTTTAGAATACAGAGAGTGGACAGAGACTCTAGGTTATGATAGAGAATGGAAGATACAAGAGCTACAATCAAATATCTATTCGAGTCTGCAGAGAATGTTTTCTAGGAGAGGAGGATTCGTAATACCATTAAGGTACGATTATTTTATAGCTCTTAGTAATGGTTTTAAAGAAAAAGATCTCGAGGAAATACTTACTGATATAGAACCATTATCCCCAATGGGTGTCAGGATAGTTTCGCTAGTACATAGAAAACCTTTTACAGCACAATTAATAGCCACTAGGATCGCTGAGAGAGAAGATAAGAAACTAATATACATAGAGGGTGAGGAAGACCCAGTAGCCGTTGTGCATGTTGACTTCAACAATATAACGAGAACAACTATTCAGACAAGTGTGTTTGAGACATATGTCAAAATAATGAATGTGTATAGCGAGATAACAAGAGCAGCGATCAGACTAGGAGGTATAACTGGTTATTTAGGTGGTGATAACATGATAGTTGTTCTTAGCACTGAGGCTATCAATGATCTATTATCGCTTCTACCAACATATCTCAAGGCGGGAGTCGGCATATCCATTAATCCGCGTAAGGCTCTCGAACTATCTGCAAAAGCATTAAGCAATATAAGGAGTAACAGGAGTAGACAGGTCCTCATCCTTTATGATGATAATGTTCTACAAGAAGAACGATAAAAGCCGATAATGCAGCTATAAGAATAAGGATGTTATTCTTTATCCATTTGAGGAACCCCGAGTTCCCTCCTAACGAACCTTTTTCTCCACCAATCAATAATGTATTCGTATTACCAGGAGCACTTGTATTGCCTATGGACATAGTTTGACTTGTTAAATGCGTTTTTGAAGACGTTGTATTTGTACTCAATAATACTCGGGTATTCTTTGTGATAACTACTCTATGGCCTCCAGGATCTATAACTGTAATAATGAGACTTATGTTAACGCTTTTTTCGCCAGCGAAATAGGGGCGTTGTATGTAATACCATATCGTTATATTCAAGTATTGTGAGTAGTCCTGCCCACCTAGCACTGATTTTATACCTGGTTTGAACCTGCAGAACCCTAGACTACATTTTTCAAGATTAATAGATGCATAGACCCTGTCTAACGGTGTTGATAACCCATCTCTTACTTGTAATTTTGCTTCTGCTTGGATTATACCCGCTGAGGGATCATATTTGCTTATATAATATAGTATTTTAACTCTAGGAGGTCGTAGGTCTATATGGATATTAGACGGGATTCCTTTGAAGCTCCTAGATGTATTGTTAATAGTCTTTATCTGAAGGCTGTACTTTTCCTGAAATACTTTGTTATTAGACCATAATAGTAGACGTTTCGATCCACGTCCATTAATTAGTGCTAAACCATTATTGAAACTTGTATGATAAATTTGAATACTGTTGTAGGATAGAATTAACTTCCCCGATAGTTTATTGCCGTATTCGTCGGTAATTACTACTGTTTTATAGAGCACTGTGTATGGTAGTTTGATCTCAATTAGATAATTATTCTTTGTTTCTTCTAAACCAATTATTCTTTGCACACTATATATTGTCCCATATATATTGTACCTTATTGTTATATCTAGTTTCAGTGATCCAGATAGTGGCAAGGACACTCTGATTATACATATGCCTGTTGTATTTGTTATGCCTGTATAGGTATGCATTATGTCACTGCTGGGTATAACGATGATCGTCGCATTAGGTAGGGGCGTCTCATCCGATAAGGTTATATGAAATACTATTTGTACATAGCTGTCTATGGTTGCATAGCAGGTATTTACACTTATGAAACTCAATACAACTACCAGTAATAGATAGAAAACAATGCTTTTCAGCATAATCACCGCTTAAGCATTATTACCCAAGCAATAATTACACATCTCTATCTCTTATTCCTTCAGTGTATGGGGCGCGCTCATCCCTGTATCGGTCGCCGGTAATACCATTCATCACTAGAAAAATAATTATTGATTATTTGATTATCAAGTTTTACTTTTTATCACTTGTCAATATCTGAAATATATAATACGTACCCGTACTAATCTATTGCCGGCTTGCGTAGAACTTCTATTTGTTCTTCGGCCTTGTTCTTCTTTGCTAGTTCTATGTAGATACCTATTATTTTCATACTTTGTCTGATCTCCTCGTCAAATCTACATTCGCTCGTAATTATGGCGTCATTAATGAGTGTTGCAACAATTCTCTGATGACGTGGTTTTTCACAGGATTCAACGTGTGCTTCCTTTATAAATCCATTCATAGCTAATGCTTCAATGAATCTCGGAGGACAGTTATCACGGCAGACAATATATTGATCAATCGAATCAATATTCATTGCTCTCCATCCCGGCTTCAATGTTATCAAATATATTGGATAAAAACATAGCCCGACTATAACGGTCGCTGATAAAATAGTTAGTTTGAACCGGTTAAAATAATGTCTCAGAATGATTACCTTATTCTAACACCAAACTTATTGGAGCGCACCCTCCTAATTTTCACGCCGAGCTCTTTTGCTTTCTCAATAGCTTCGGCAGTGATCTTCGCGCCACGGCCATAGAGAACTATGAGAGGCTCTAACCCATATGTTTTTGTGATTTTGGTTACTTCTTCAATCTTATCGGGGGTTATTGTGGTTTTACCAGAGAATATAAAGCCTCCATAACGTCTCCCCTGACCTGATGCTATGAAATCAACTCCTCTTATCGGCGGCTTAACGGTTACGTTATATCCGGCAGCAACATAACGTCCTGCGACCTTGCCTACTAATCCGTATCTCTTCGCTATTTTCTTTATTGTGAATATCTGTCTCCCCGTCGTCATGATAACCACCAGTCTTTCTATCAATCGTCATTGGAAATATAAATCTATATCAGCTCCACTAACAGTCCTTTCTTTTTTAAGCAGAAAGCTTGCCATGTATGAAACGGACATACGCATTATTGGAGGCTGAATAGTAATGGCCCAGTTCGATCTCTTTGGCACGCGTGAACCAACAGTAGGCGAGAAAATCAAGAGCTTCTTCAAGAATGATAAGGAGCCGCTAGAGAAGAAGGCTATAATGGCTCACTACAGGATAAAGACCGCGATCGGCCGTGTAAGGAGCTACATAGACAGGCTTAGTCAGAAGGACAGGGAGTTATTCGAGCGTGTCGTAGAAGCTCTTATGAAGAGGGATGAAGCAAGAGCGAAAATGTATGCTAAAGAAGTATCCGAGATCAGGAAGATATCGAAGCAGCTATTAATGGTAGAATACGTGCTAGAGCACGCAGCGATTAAGCTTGAGACATTCATGATATTTGGCGGAGCAATAACCGAGCTAAAACCAGTACTGGCAGTAATGAAGCAGGCTGTAGGAGTGCTGAGAAGCGTTGCACCAGATATATGGATAGACCTACAGTACGCTATGAGGGAGCTAGAGGCATCACTAGGTGCAGGAATAGCGGATATGAGCACACAGTTCGACGTAGGCCTAGACAACGAGGCGAGAAAGATATTCGAAGAAGCAAAAGTAGTAGCAGAGCAGAAGATGAAGGAGAAGTATGCAGAGCTACCAAAACTACTCAATGTCGGAGTCGAGGAAGAAGAGAAAGCTGGGGAGGTATCCCCCTAAAAGTTTTATAGTTAGGAATAACCCATTAAGAACGCTAGATCGATAATAGCTAAGGATGTTTTTGAAAAATTAAAACAGTTTTTGCCATTATTAAAACAATAATTATTGTCGAGATAGATTAGGCTATGATGCTTACTACAAAAAGTTCTACTTCCTAGTATTATATGGTTAGCCCTATTCTCTTCTCTAGAAGCGGCACTAGCGTGAACTCTATTGTTTTACCAATGAATCTCAGCAGATACTTTATTTCGGGATATTTGCTGGTTATGTCATTGACATCGGTTGGGTCAAATTCTATCTTCATGTTTAGTTTGCACAATACTATTCTTCCTGGAGAGAATACTGCGTATCCGTTTCTCGTCTTCACGGTTATCTCATCGTTTTTCTTATCATATGATACTACGATACTATATGGCTTACTTCTTATTAGAGCGACCTTTTCATCTGTGATAACAAGATACAGGTGGGGACCGAAAGATAATACCTCTTTGCTTTCTTCACCAATTCTCTCTGCAAGGGTATTGAAGATCGCTGATAGATACGATGTAAGATCATATATTCTCTGCGCAATGCTAACTATGGAAGGCTTCAGCTGGGCTGCCTTGGAAAGCACACGATCATCGACTCGTTTCACCAAGAGGTCGGCTGTATTCTTCGCCTCGACTAGTAATTCTTTCCCGGGCATATCGATCACCCTGTTTTTCCATAAAGATTAGAGGAGATGTTAGAATAAATTATTTTTCCAGACCTTGTAGATTTCATCAATAATATCCTCACTGATCACAGTTTCACGTCTGTGATCTCGTAGAATGAGTCTCCCATTTCCGGGAACTACATCACCCACAACGCTGAACTTCTCACCCATTTCATCGAGTATTTCCATAACTTTGTCCAGATTCTTGCGTGGAACTGTTGCTATTAGTGTACCACTACTCAATAGCTTTAAAGGATCAAGGCCTAGAGCTTCAGAGATTATCTTAACTATATCGTCAACTTGAAAACTGTTCCTATCCACTATGATGTCGTTACCACTAGCCAGAGCAATTTCTCTCAGAGCCTGTAAAACCCCTCCCTCAGTAGGATCATGCATTGCGTTTACATAATCTTTTATCTTCAAAGCTTTCTCGACAACACTTATTTTTTTAATATATTTTCTAGCTTCATTTATGATCCGTTTATCAATGCCTCTGCTTAACAATAGCTTGCCAAAATCCGATGCGATAACAGCTGCTCCCTCGCCACCAATATGTCCTATAACTAATATTTTGTCTCCTGGTTGGGCATCTCTTGTCATGATTACCCTGCTACGTGTATAGCCTATAGCTGTCATAGCGATTATGGGCCGCGATAGCTCGGGGGAGATCTCCGTATGTCCTCCTATTACTGTCCCTCCAATAGTTCTAAGGGCTTCCCCCATATCCGAGAATATTTTTCTCATGGTATCAGTATCTATTCCCGAAGGCATCATAACCACTGGTACAAACCATCTAGGCCTCACACCCCTAACAGCAATATCGTTCGCAGAAACATGTACGGCTAGCCAGCCTATCATCGATGTAGCTGTCGTAATCGGATCGGCATGGACTACGAGGAAGCCGTCTCCAAGCCTTAATATTGCTGCATCCTCCCCTATACTGGGCCCCATAACTAGATCCACGTCTCTTGATGGTAATAGACTGAGAAGCTCGGATAGTATTCTCCATGGAGGTTTACCCTCTTCTAAACCCGGATTGCTAGGCATCAAGACTATATGCTCCCCTCCGAATACACTCCTTACATACATAGGCGACCGTGGATACTTGGACTAAACAATCCTCACAGCCTATTCGGCCACAAATCATACAGTATCCGATAGCCGGGTATTTACCGCATATCTCGCAGTTGGTTTCTAGACATATTCTACAGAGACCTGTTTTTTCATCATAGTCATGATCACATACTCGTCTCCCACATCTCCTACAGACATGCTTTGCAATAAGTTCTCCACAAATATCGCATTTTTCACCGGAAGTGGTCATCGTTGTTACACCTGGCTAGAATAACCTATAAGTGATTACATATAATTTAACTAGTTGTTCGAAGAGAATGGTGAACGCTCTTGTTGTTACGTATAAAGGTTGTTAAATGTGCCGATATAGTGCTTGATATAGACGAGATCTCCGATACCGCTCAACTAATTAATTATTTGAAAAAGATGTGTGGTGAGGATACTAGGACATATATTCATCTGATAGAGAGAACACCTATAGAATGTATTGATCAAAAACTATTGTTTAAGGGAACGCTCAGGGAGGTTCAACCCGATAGGCTTTCACCGTATTATCAATGAAAATCTTCTCTACGAAATCTTTGCTAACAATTCCTTCCTCGATCAACTTGTTAACCCTCTTAGGTATATCCCATGGGTATGATGAAACTCCCGGTCTTTTTGGATCATCTATAAAATCTGATTCGATAAGAAGTCTCGATAGATTAGACGAGAATACTTTCTTAAGAGTCCTGTACTTTGCTGGTACCGTGTACTTGATGCTTGTTTTCTCGGCATGTACTGCCTCGTTGTATGTGACGTGATGTAGAAAGACATTATCTCTTTTTATCCCGGTAAAACCTGTAAGTCTTTCTATCGATTTTACAGTGGTGTATCCTCCCTGTTCGAGATGAAGATGTACTATCATATCATGGTCTCTTGCGATCTCGAATGCTCTCATCATAATAAGCTCCGATAATACTAGTCTATCAGGCGCAGTACTATAGTGTTGTCTACCCACTTCGCCTATACCATCTATTAGTCCCTCCCTATGTTTCTCAACAATTATCTCGAATACCTTTTCGGCGAGATCGATGACTTCCTCGGGGGTATGGCCTTGTCGTATATGTTCATCTACTTCAGCGGGATGAAATCCTGCAAGTACTCTAACCTTTAGCCCTGTCTCTCTAAGCCTTTCGGCCTCACGAATTACTATCTCAATAGTTTTTCTATAATCTTCAAGAGTTAATCCGTATCCATAGTGGTACGGGGGAAGACTCACGAGACATGCGAACCAAGCGCCCGTCTCAACCATTTTCTTACCTATTCTCTCGGCTCCCAACCCCGTTATAGGGTTTGAATGTAGATGCGCATCACTATACAGCAAATATTATCACCTCAGCCCTCATGGAGGACCCTATCATTGTTCAACGAGTAGGGGCTTCATCATCGTCCCTCCTGCCAAACTATCAAATATAGTGGCCTATATGATTTATTCATAGAGGAGGGTGATACTACGTCATCAAAGAAACGCAGAGTAGTAGCATTCACCGTTGACGAGGAGACCTACGAGGTTCTTAAAACAAAAGCGTCCGAGGAAGGATATGATCTAGTATCTGACTACGTGAGGGACTTAGTACTATCAGCACTCGGTAAGACGGGTAAGCCGTCATTAGATAAGGTCAAACTAAAATCAATGGTTACCAGGATAGCGCAAGACGTGATAAACCAGTATGTATCGATAATAGAGGATCTCCGAAGGAAGTATGCTGAACTAGTGGAGAGAATAGAGAATATAGAGTCGAGGCTGAATGAGCTGCAAGGACAAATTCCTAAGCAGCCAGTTAGATACCAGTATTATCAGCCACAGAGACAACAAGCACGTAGACAGAGGAAATCAGGTATCGAAAGACTGAGGGAAGAAAAAGTCTTGTTTGAAAGTAATTTGAGAGGACTTAAGAATAGGGATAGCTTCTTCAAGTACTTGGAGCGGGAAGGCGCTAAAATAATAGTTCTTGATGGTGAACGAGTCGCTATTGACAAAGATTATTGGGACGAGCTTAGACGTAAGATATTCGACGAGATCTCTACGAATATCGATGAAGAGATCAAGAAAATATTGGATCCAATAGGTTTCGAGATATTTCAAAGACTTAAACGAAGCGGACTAATATACTATGATTCAAGTCAGCAGAAATGGCGGCCTGTGGATAAGAGTCTTATCGCTTGACCACTATATGTTGTGCTCCAGAGGTAAACCGGTGTAGAGGAATTGGCGCAGCTATCATCTCTGTTAAAATATGTTGATGTACTAGATAGTGGTGCTGTTCTTCTCGGGAGGGTTTATGAGGTTGATGGGTTTGGTAAAAGACTTGTTAGGGTTATAACACATGCTCATTACGACCATATAGTGGGATTAAATGAAAGCATTATCCATGCATCGGCGATCGTTGCGACGCAAGCGACGATCGACTTACTATTGGAGCTGGGATATGTTCGTGGAAAATATAGAACGATATTCAAGAACAAAGCTGTCCCACTACCCTACAATAGGGATGTAGAGTTTATGAATGAAAGAATAAGACTTGTTCCCTCTCGACACATTATAGGTGCTTGCCAGGTACTCGTTGAGACAAATAATTATAGGATAGGATATACAGGAGACTTCAAGCTAGGTGATGGCACGGAGATAATGAGTGATCTAGATGTTCTTGTAATAGAGTCTACATACGGTGATCCCAGGTATAGGCGCCCCTTCAAGGATGATATAGAAGAACTATTTGTAGACCAAGTTCTCGACCTGCTACGTAGGGGCCCCGTAATAATATATGGCTATCACGGTAAGCTCCAGGAAGCGATGAGAATCCTGCGAAAATATGGTATAACAGAGCCGTTCATAATGCCTGAAAGAATATACAGGGTCACACGGATCGCCGAGAAGCACGGCTACAATATAGGCGAGTACTATAGCTTAAGAACCAATAAGGGATATATGATCAAAAATAGCGGTAGATACATAATGTTCCAACATATGTCGAGAGCAAAGTACAGGAGGCTCAATGGAGAACAATACCATATCATACTGAGTGGATGGGAGTTTAATGACCCCATTAAAAAACTCGATCCCTATAGTTGGCTAGTCGCACTAAGCGATCACGCTGATTTCGACGAGCTAGTAGAATATGTTGAACAGGCAAAGCCCAGACTAGTAGTGGTAGAGGCTGGCAGACAGGGAGAGCCATACAAGCTAGCCGCTGAGCTAAGAAGGAAGGGGTTCAGAACGATAGTCCTTCCAGGCCCCAGAGTAGTAGATGAGATGTTCGAATAATGGAGCGGTGCTCGCCTTGCGTTCGAACCCAGTTGTTCTAGTCAGACATCACATGACTGGGTATATGTTGATGGGAATGGGTGGTGCTGAGTATACTGCGCTAGAAACTGCTATCGCGTTATCTAAGAATGGGTTTAGAGTGTATCTTCACGGATTAACGCTTGACGGCCCATATAAGCTTGCACAACTAGCCAAGTTCTACGGTATACCTCTAGATGACATTAGGTTTGGCCTGGGCGACTATAGTGATCCCGATATAATATTCAATACGAGCGGCGATGTACTGAGCGGATTAGCTGATATAATATACTTTCATTTCCCGAGTAGTTTGAGAACAGATATTTATTACTCGGGAATACGTGGTCTTCTAAAAATCAGCGGTTATATCTATTCCTTCTTCAACAGACTTGTAACACCGATTAGTCTGAAGAGAGTCAAGCTAATACTGGCCAATTCGAGCTTCACAGCCATGTTAGTAGAGAAAATGCTTTTCAGGAGGCCCGTCATAGTATATCCTCCCGTCAATTTAACCGGGTTAAAGGATAAGCCTTTGCCTAGAGAAGAAAGAGAGAAATATGTTCTAATGGTTTCTAGAATATCATATGAGAAACAGCCTGAAAAAGCTATTCTGGTCGCTAAAATACTGAAGCAACTTGGTCTAAGAAATTATAGGGTAGTACTGGCTGGTGCTATAGGTAAATACAGCAAGATCGTTATGAAAAGACTCATTGAATATGCCGAAAAATATGGTGTAAAGGACTATCTTGACATAAGGGTTAATCCTTCAAGAGAAGAACTCATACAGCTGTATAGAAAGGCAATACTCTATGTTCATCCCACAGAGAGAGAGCATTTTGGGATAAGTATTGTGGAAGCCATGGCTGCTGGCACACCGGTAATTGTGCCTATAAACAGTGGTTCATGGACAGATATACTCTCTAGGAATACAGATATAGGGTTATCCTATAAGGGCCCCCGCGATCTTAAGGAGAAGATTAGAAGGGTTATAACGGATGATGGGCTATGGCATAAGCTCAGCATCAACGGCCATAAGCGCTCATTGTTCTTTGATAGAACACGCTTCCACAAAGAGATATCTGCATACACTAGGTTAGTCTATTACATGCTCTTAGGGAAACAATAATTATTTCCCTTAATTACTAAAATCCTTATTACTGGATGTAGAGCGCCTGCGAATCTGATAGATATAGGATGATGAAGAAGAGCCGTTCTGAACATTAAAAACAACGTGTTTATGTGAGTCTATAATCTCTCCATTTATAAAATGTATGAATAACCCCTCCCAGAATTATCAAGAGTAGAATAGTACCGAACAATATCACTTTCTCTCTAGGCGGCTCAATTATTGCAAAATACTTTAGTAATGTGTCAGGATTAAGCTTGTAAAGATAGGCCATGAGATCTACGCTGTAGGTACCAGAAGAGCTCTTGTAAAATATGTTATTTATAACTCCTCCTATGTAAAACCCTGTGTTCGCCTCTCTATACTCTGTAAAGCCCTCATGGTTTATGACATAGGCTTTTACGATCTTCCCCTCAATGCTTACATAGGTCTCTGTCCCGGAGCGCTGATTACTAAATAAAATAATATTGTTCAGCCAGTATCTTAGGCTGTACTCTATAATCTTCACTATGTCTGGGGGCAGATTAAATGATGATAAGTAATTGACACTAATTATCTCTGCTGAGCGGATCTCATTATTGACGACATTGACCTTAACAACGCATTCTATCGGAACCGATAATCCGTTATTAGAACTTATGCTTATCTGGACAATATAGTATAGAGAGCCTGTATATGTGTAAGATGAGCTAAAAGCCAGTGGCAAATATATGTAGAATAATGTTAAGGCTATAAGAAAAACGACTAGTACAGTGTTTTTAAAGGACATGTGCCGATCACTTTTTGCTCTCATTATACCGCTTTATAGCTTCCTCGATCCTTTTCAACGCGGCCTCTCTTCCATCCCAGCCGATCACTTTTACCCACTTACCCTTCTCAAGCTCTTTATAGTGTTCAAAGAAGTGAGCAATTTTATCCCTTATTATTTGCGGTAGATCATTGATGTCCTTGACATTATCCCAAGTAGGATCGATCTTCGAAACCGGTACAGCGACTATCTTGGCATCCTTACCTTTTTCATCCTCTGTTAGAAGGACACCGATAGGCCTCGCCTTTAGGATTACACCGGGATGTAGAGGTGTATTGCCTATTACTAATATGTCGACAGGGTCACCGTCCTCCTCGAGTGTTCCAGGTACAAAGCCATAGTTAAATGGATAGTACATTGCTGTGAACAGGATCCTGTCGACTTTTACCAGTCCGGTCTCCTTGTCCAGCTCGTACTTGACACTACTACCCATAGGGATCTCTATGAACACATTTACTTCTTCAGGTGCTTTTTTACCTGGTCCCAGCTTGTCTAGAATCATAATGGTCACCTTCTTAGAAGTATTAAGAAAAGCGAATTTAAATAATTGCTGAGAATTTTTTAAAGAACTACCAAAATCTTCGATTACTATTTTTCTCCGACCTACTAGTGTTTAATCTCTTATTAGGATGCTAGTTTTAGCATGATCGTTGTTGGAACGCCTTCCTTATATATTACTATTATTTTTGCTTCAACCTCTACTCCTGATAATGGTTCTAGTGCTTTCCTTATGCTCTGTAGGTTCTGTATAGCCTTGTTAATTCTATCTATAAGTTCTTCCATTACACTTGCTTCTTGCTCAGCATCCGGGTTAATGATAAGTTTGCACTCCTTGAGATCAACGACTTTGCCCTTTCCACTGGGCTCTTCTCCTGTTAGGTTCTTCAGTAACTCCTTTAGCTTCCTTTCCTGCTCGCTCTTAGCTCTTATGTCTTCGAGTCTTCTCAAATACTCGCCTAGCTGCTGACGGAGAGCTGATAGTTCATTGTCTATTGACTTTAATAAATCCCCGAAGGAGCTGAACTCCTTTACTACTGCAGACATGATATTCCACCTGAAAGAATAGTTGTGTCTCGTGAAAAATAAAACTTGTGTGATTAACTAACTGTGTAATTATAGAATTTCTTCGAGAAGTCTAGGTACATCCGATGGCTTATCAGCCACAGGTATTCCGGCTTTTTCTAGGGCTTCTCTCTTTGACCTATAGTCTCCTAGACCCATCGATATAATGGCTCCTGCATGCCCCATTCTCTTGCCCGGTGGCGCTGTTTTGCCAGCAATATACGCTATAACGGGTTTCGACTTCCCGGTCTCAACATAGTACTTGGCGAATCTCTCCTCGGCGTCACCGCCTATTTCGCCTATGATAACCAGTGCTCTAGTCTCGGGGTCTTTCAAGTAATGATTGTATAGCTCTATGTAGCTCATTCCTATAACAGGATCTCCGCCCATCCCCACAACCGTTGTTACACCATAGTCTTTCTTGCTTAGTTCGCGCGCTATTTCATACGTTAGTGTCCCGCTCCTTGAGATTATCCCTATGCTTCCTT
>JAMOVL010000067.1 GCA_027067785.1 Desulfurococcales archaeon
TACAAGTAGAAATAGTAGAGTCGTCCAGCCAGTAATGGATTATAGAGAGATACTGTATAGGTTACGCACGCCCAATCCTTCACTGTTACAGACGACAACTATATCTCCTTCACCACAAATATATATTTATGAAGTAATGAGACTCGGATCAGAGCCTAATGTAGAATACAATATGCATTCATCGAATCAACACTTCACAGCCTCTACATGCATTGTTGAGCTAACCGGTTTGATACTGCTTCTCTTGACGATCCTCATAGTATATATGTTAAAAACAAGGTTCATACATTGATCTTACGGGCTGTTCTCTAGTCAAATGTTGCATAATGGTTTATCTATCACTAATAGCAATATGTTTCTAATGGTGCCGTCTTTTGAGGAGGGATAAAAAGAATGAAAACGATGGTCTGGACCCCATTCTTGAACTTAGCGGTAGTAGTCTAAGGGTTTACATGTTATTATTGTCGGAAAAGAAACCTATGAGTATCAGGGAGATCCAGCGGAGGGTGGGATTTAGGAGCCCAAATAGTGCTAGGCATCATCTCGAAAGACTGTATAATATGGGGTTCATAAAGAGGACTCGAAATGGATATGTTGCTGTAAAACCTCGTTCATCAATACTTGATCTAGTTATAATGGTTAAGGGTAAGATCCTTCCTCGACTACTATATGTTGATCTTTTGGCTCTGTTCCTCTTCATAGGATATATCGTGGTATTTCATTCTTCATTGAACTTGTTTGTAATAGGGTCTTTTGTAACTATTATATCTGCATTATCATATGAGCTATACAGAATATATAGTAGGCTAAAGAGACTTATAGAACGTATCAGGAATAGTTAAAACAAGCCATTATACAATAATTTTAAGTTTGACTCTCTGACAAAATAACATTGGCAAATAAGCAAATAGCTGAGGAGCGGTAAGATTACCTGAAAGAAGGTGATACCAGCATGAGAACAGTGGTGATCAGCCACTGGGATCTCGATGGGCTTGCTAGCGCGGCAATACTAGCTTTAAAAACAGCTCCTCTAAAAATATGGTTGGCAAGCGTGACAGCCGTACCAAGATATCTAAGGAAAGCCCTGGAAGAATATAGTCCTGACCACATATGGATTAGTGATCTTAATCCTCAAGCAGCTCAAATAAGCGATCTCAGGATGCTTATTAAGCAGGCAAGCATCGAAGGCGTAAAGATCCGCTGGATCGACCATCATGAATGGGATCGTAGCATTTATGATCTAATACATCAGTACGATGAAACCGTATGGTACCTCGTGGACCCCTCAACGGTTACGGCAGATCTCGTGGCGAGGAAGTTCAGAGTAAGAGATAATCCGTATATTAATGATCTCGTAAGTCTAGCTATTGACGACGATTTCTTCCTAAACCGCTACGACTTAACGATCAGATGGAGGAGAGTTCTACGCTGGTACTCATGGAACATTAGGTACAAAGCCCTAAATAGCTTTATCGGTGGCGAGATAAGTCCTTACTGGATGAACAAGCTATACGAGGATGAGGTCAAAAACCTCTATGAGAACCTGATCAGAGAAGCACTGGGCAGAATGGATATTATCGAGAAGAACGGGATTAAGATCATCATATTCCAAGACGTGGATCCCAAGGTTCACCCAGGAGAACTAACCGATGCAGCCAAGAAGAACGGTGTGACCGCAGACATATACATTGTGAGATATCCGAGAGGAGCGAGCCTAAGAAGCGACTACTATGATGTATCACTTATAGCGAAGAAACTAGGTGGCGGAGGACATCCATACGCTGCAGGTATTCCGGGCAAAATCAATGTATCAAAGATAATAGAGATGGTCGCGCACACCTATAAGCAGAGAATGACGACGAATACTATCGTTATATAAACAGACTGAACACGAATAAGTAGGATGCACTATTTATCCAAGGGTTTGATCATTGTATAAGCTCTTCATGCTAATCCTTACAGCCCTACTACCCGGCGTCGAAGCGCGGGGCGCTATACCATTAGGATTCGTACTAGGCCTCAACCCCTATCTTGTCCTAATAGCATCATACATCGCTAGCTCCATACCCTCAATACCGATAATACTTCTCCTTGAAAAAATAGAGCCATATCTACGGAAATACAGGTTTATATCAAACATATATGATAAATTCCTCGATAAAGTAAGGGAAAAAGCAGAATCTGTTAAGAACCATAAATACGTCTACCCAGCTCTCTCAGCATATGTTGCTGTTCCTCTCCCTCTAACAGGGGTCTGGACTGGTAGTTTTATAGCCTACATTCTGGGCCTAGAGCCTCGCAAATCAATAATAAGTGTCTTTATAGGTAATCTCATAGCCTCAATAATAGTTTTCATAACAGTCTATGGAGTATCTCTTCTGCTATGAATCCTAGGCCCTTTAAATAAATAATTAGCCACTTATAGACCGGTGTATGATACATGAGCGATGCAAGAGTAAGCCTAAAGAATAATGTGCTAATAGAAGAAGATCTTATCGGTACAGCGTATACAATCTCAGACATGATGATTATAAGCCTCGCGTACCACGACATAGTTGATAAACCCGAGGAAAAAGAACATGCCAAGAACATTATCAGAAGCCTCGTCACTGAATGGCTCGAACTAGTAGCCCCCATAAAGTATGTTCCAGGCCTAGTAGAAGAAGTCGCCAATACCATCAAGAACAAGCTATGGGACTCTATCATTGATGAGGAATTCCTTGAGAGGATAATAGTTGACACACTAATATTTAAGGAGAAAGCTCTCGTCGGAGACGAGCCTGAGGTTCTAGAAGCTCTCGCAACAGTATTAGCGGCGAGACTAGAGTATTTAATCGAAGCTCTCGGCGGAAATCCGCGCAACACAGTCATTATACACGATATACTATACGGTGAGAAACCAGGCTCTGTGAGGATTGCGGAAGAAGTTGCTCTTGCAGCTACATTGCTAACGATTGCAACCAACTAGCGATGAGAAGAATATTTTAGACGTAATTGTTATTTGAAACGTTTTATAGATGTATCTATTCTAGTCGATTTAATCCGTTAGGGTTACATTTTAAAAATAATATATACCTATATTGTCTTAACCAAGAAATTGACATAGAGCATGTATATTACCTTGTTCAAGGATGGTTCTTCAGATCTATAAGGTGGTGCTCTGAAGTGGTTTCAAAAAGAGATGTTATCCGTACCTATATACCTGTGATTATCTTAATTGTTGGTCTTTTCATAAATTATAATATTGCAAGCACAAGTCTTGTGATCGGTGATTTTCCCGCGGAAGTGCCTCTGTATTTTAATTTACCTATGAGGTTTACGCAGGATTACCTAGTCACAGATATTGGTACAGGTAATTCTGTCCTTATACAGCACGAGGGGTTTTCATGGGCCATTGGATTCGCGGCTACAACGAATAGTACATCATTCATACATGTCGAGCTGTCGGGCCCGGATCTCTACGCCATCCTTGTCTGGATCGCTGCTATGATCATCTATTATCTAGCCTACAGGTTAATCAGTAAGCGTTATGATTTCATAAAAATCGTTGTAGCCATAATATTGATCCTGTCGCTGATCAGTCTATACTACTACAATAGCTTCTATAGCATACCGATGGTAAAAGCCTATAATGTCATTAAATTTAAGCCTATAACAATTGTTAACACGACACAGACAACTATGTACGTGGTAGACCAAGGGCTGACGGCAGACTCATTGATCTATATATCAACTAATATTCCTGTTAACATCATACTTGCGTATGGCCCTAATCTCGAGCACAGCAGGGTACTGGCAGTAGCTACAACACATTATGGAGGATATCTCAAAGCAGTCGAGCCCCATAGCGTCCTAGTGATCCAGAGCCTTAAAGGCCTCAAGCCGAGCTTTGTCTATCATCGTGTATACTTCGTGTTCATACATGGGCCGAATAGCTTCGTGATGATCACACCATTATTGATGCTAATAGCCGCTTCCGCAGTAGTATCTGCATACTATAGGTTAAGTCACAAGGTTGAGACAAAAACTGTTGAAACCATAGAAGAAGCAAGCGTAAAGACTAAACCTCAACAATCTGGAGAAGATTCTTCTGACTTAGTCTCATAACAGCGAAGTACTTGACGGATATGTTTTTGAGACTTCTATTATCACCCATAACCATTACTGTTACGAGTCTTGCACGTGCTCTCTTCAGATTGTACCTGACAAGGTTCTCAGCGATCCTATCAACACCATCTGTTATCAAAATTATATCGCTTAGATCCTTCTTCCTCGCCCTCCTGATATCGTTGCAAGCCGTGATGATCGCCTTAGAAATATCGGTTCCACCGCTCCCCTTGATCCTTGCAATATACTCGATCATTTTCAAAACTTGTTTAGCCTTAGGCCTACGCCTGATCATTGTGAGGGGATATGGTATGCTGTCGAAGAATCTGAAATAGAATTCTCTGTTCTCTCTCACAGCTCTCATATAGAGGCTCAGCGTTACTGCTTTAGCCCATATCATCTTAGTTCCATCCATACTGCCCGATTTGTCCAGCAAGACGTAGATCGGTCCCTTACCCTGGGTCAATACTTTTCTATATAGTAAGAGTTTTCCCTCAAGGAGACGCAGGTAGAACAGCTCGTCGGGGAGTGCGAGTCTGCTAGGAACAATTCTCTCAATATCCTTCCCGTACTCATAGCTTTCGAGCTCGCCGTGTTTGAACTGAAGCTTCCTTTCGGGAATACGTAGTTTCCAGGGCTTGATACCGGTCAGTAGATCAAGTATTCTTCTAACCTCAAGGTTCCTGGCAAGCTTGATCAGTTCAGGACCATACTCTTCATAGGCCATCATACTTATCGTTCCAGGCTGCTGGCCTTCAACAAGGGTCTTAAGCTTCTTAGCATTATCGACGTCTCTAGCCGTGATATTCGCTGCTTTCTCAACCATACTCTTAAGCTGATCTTCTCTTAGATTAGATGGTAAAACACCCGCTCTACCCCTACTATTTTTTCTACCCGGTTTCTCGCCCCTATTCTTCTCAGCCAGCTTCATCATCTCCGATATAAACACGCTTGCAGCTATGGATGAGAGGAGAGGGTCTATTAGAGTCTTCGATCTGATCTCATGAATTCTCGTAGAAGACAAGAGGTTACTGATGAGCTTATAGTCATTAATCCTCGATTCCGGTATCTCGTCAGCTTCTCTCAGTATGGGCATCGGTAAGTAGAAACTATAGAATATGTCTGTCGATAGCGTAACAGGGATCTCGACTTCTTTTCCTAGGAGAATACGTGATATTCTAGCAACACGTGCTCCACGGTACTGAGCTACAGGGTCGTCGTAATTTACTCCTCGGAGTAGACTCTCATTGTTATTCTTGTGCATCATCATATTATGACCCGCTACATCATGAACTTCTGTTTAATCAAGTCTATTAATTCGTTGATCTCAGATAGCACGTCAAGGGCTCTTTTTCTAACGATTTCGTCGCTTGTCTCGTCGGCCATTCTCCTTACACGTTCTCTGACGCTCTCAAAGCTTCTCAGATAATCTACTAGGCGTGGATCGAAATCCGTTACATGAAGTATGTATTCTTTAGCCTCACGCGCATTGGCCTCTATTTCCGCCAGCTCTTTCAGATGCTTCTCGGTCGCCCTGATCTCGTCGAGTAGGATCGCGTAGACCTGGCTCATCTCATCCTGATCTCTTGGGGCAACGTGTTTTAGCACATACAGGTCTTCTTCTCTAGCAACCATTCTACCGTTGAGAATCGCGGAACCAGCGATGGCTTTGAGCGCCTTGCCCTTCCTTCTATCCGTGACATGTATGCCCTGATCCTCGAATATAGCGTATAGACGGAGCAGTTTCTCCTTTATAGGCTCAAGGTCCACGTCGAGAACCATCTTGTTGATCATTCTTATATCATCCATTGTGAGGACGGGCTCGGGGTTCTGGTATAATCCTCTCTCAATATCCCATATTGCGTCGAGCAGTTCTCTCCATTTATCCTCGCTGACAGGCATGACGAAGTGCCTGTAGAGGAAACGATCATATAGGGCTTGTAGCTCTGGCTCGTCGGGGATAGTGTTGCTGGCAGCTATCATAGTCCATAACGGTACTTTTATCTCGCTATAGCCATCATAGAGTATTCTCTCATTCATTATCGTCAAGAACATGTTGAGAATAGCGCTGTTCGCATTGAAGATCTCATCTATAAATGCTATTTCTGCTTCGGGAAGCTTGTTACGGGTTATCCTGACATAGCGTCCTTGTTTCAACGCATTAATATCGAGGGGGCCGAAGAGCTCGTCGGGCTCCGTAAACTTTGTCAGCAGGTACTTGAAGAACTTAGCGTTGATAAGGTCTGCAGCTCTCCTGGCAAGAGCTGATTTACATGTGCCCGGCTCACCGATCAATACAATGTGCTCCCCAGTTATTATTCCGAGAGCTATAACTCGTGCCTCTTCTTCCCTACCCACAAAGGGCTCTGCAAGCCTTTCAACGAACTCTCCTGCTTTGCCGAGAAGATCATTAATCACTGTTTTCTCCAAGATCAACACCGCTACGCCACAGGTTTCCTCTTGAAGATTCTAGATATAATTAGACATTAAAATAAGGCGCGGAGTGGTCGGCTGAGCAACTCCTCAGCATCCCTGCCTTTCAGCTGAAAACCGGGCTCGTCATCCCATAGAAAAGGATTTGGAAAACTAGGATAAATTATTGATTGTATCATGAAGTATTTTCTCTAGTTCCTCTAGATCTTCTTGTAGAAGATCCTTTAATCCCTTGACCCTTCTCCTCATGAGGAGCTTCCCTGTTATTATCATTGAGACGCCGATGCTGGTGGAGATCATTGTTGGATCCGGCATCATGAGGAATATACTACTATACTTCAATAACTTCTCTCCCCGCTCATCGGGGCCTCCCTTGATCATCCTAGCTGTCTTCTTGATCTCCTCGTAGATCTCCTTTACTTCTTCCTCATCTATTCCTAGGCTCATCTCTTATACGCCCTATTCCAGAAATAATAGTTGGAATATGGTTTTAATTAAGGGGGCCTAACGGGTTTGTACAATTTATTCATCGGAAGAAACAGTGTAAAAGGGGTATACATGCTTATAATAGAGGTTATAAAACCGATCACGTTAATGATCAATAGAAGGAAATACTTGTTGGACAAAACACACTTGATATATGTTGGATCAGCGTGTGGACCGGGAGGCCTATCGGCTAGGATTTCGAGACATTTAAGAAAAGATAAGAAGATCCATTGGCACATAGATCAAATAACGTCGTTAGACCATGCAAGAATAAAGGCAATATGTTTGCTTCCATTGGCCCCTTCTATCTATGAGTCAATAATATCTGGTTTTCTAGCTGATGTTCTTGACTATGTACCACGTTTTGGCTCAACTGATAAACCTAGAGATAAGTCACATTTATTTATATGCGGAACAATGGGGGAATGCATAGAAGTGATCAAGACCATCCAGAATAGGACGAATTATCCGGTTATAACAATCATTATTGACCAATGATATTTCGTTCCAATGATGAAAACATTGAAAGATACAAGGATATATTAACCCCCCACGCAATAACTGGAATCAATTCATAACACGTAGGAGTCGAAACCCGTAATGTCCGAAACAGAAGAAAATACATCTCAGAAGAAACGTATAATCGATCTCAAATCTGGAGAAGAAAACGTCCACATAACTGGTCGAGTCCTCGAGACAACCCCTCCTAAAGTAATACAGACAAAGAGAGGTCCTAGAACAATAAGCAATGCTGTAATAGGCGATGAGTCTGGAAGAGTACAGGTAACACTTTGGGGTAGCAAAGCAGGGACTTTAGAGGAAGGAAAAGTAGTTGATGTCAAGGGAGCATGGACGACGAGTTTCAGAGGAAAAGTACAGCTGAATATCGGTAGATCAACCACTGTAGAGGAAGTATCAGACGAAGAAGCACCACAACCCGAAGAAATACCTGAGGACCAGCCAACAGCACCATACACGCCGTCTAGAAGACAGGGATTCAGCCGTGGAAGGAGAAGATACTATCGTCAAGGAGGATACTGAGGTGTCCAATATGGAAAGCGGGGAAGCCCCCGTACCGGGCGACAGCAACGAGAACAAAATATCAGAGAAAGCCAGGAGAATATACGATGAATTAAAGGTGAAGAAGCCCAAGAGGAACGGTGCATTCCTAGGGGAGGAGAAAGAGAAATTCTATGTCGCGAAGTCGGAAGAGGAGATCTACGAGTTATCAGCCCTAGCATACTATGTATGGCTACTCTGTGACGGAGAGCACACAGTCGAGGAAATAGCCAATAAGATAAGTGAAGATGTACAAGTACCCGTCGATGAGGTTATAGAGCCGCTCGCACTAGCTATAAACAGCCTCAACGAGGCAGGACTAGTAGAGATCTCGGACTAAACAATAATAGGCTCAACATATAACCATAGCGCATAACACGTAGCTTTTTTACCATTGAGAAACCTGTTTATCAGTGTTTAACGCTATTTTCACATAATGAAGAAAAAGCTATGCGGTGAACAACTAGTGATAAACAATTATGAAAGAGATGTTCTGCCTAGACATTACTGTTTAGACATAGCATTATACGCTATAAAAAGATCCGATCCATATATTAGTGTATCGGAGAATCTATCCTATTCTAACCATGTTCTCCGTGTAGCTGGGAGAGAAATACGTATCAAGGGAAGAATATTTGTTGCAGGCATAGGCAAGGCATCCTGTAGAATGGCCAAAGCTGTAGAGGAGATTATCGGCAATGATATCGAGGACGGAGTCGTATCCACAAAATATGGTTATGGCGAGAAACTCGAGAGGATAAGAGTTATTGAAGCAGGGCATCCTGTACCAGACGAGAATAGTTTGAGGGCGGCGGACGAGATAATAGGGATCGCTAAACGGATGAGGCCCGAGGATACATTGTTGTTCTTGATCTCCGGTGGAGGCTCGGCTCTTTTCACCAAACCCTACCCTCCTATAACTCTCGAAGAACTTATAGAGACCCATGATCTACTGGTGAAATCAGGTGCGAGGATACAAGAGATAAACACTGTTAGAAAACACATCTCCCTCGTCAAGGGAGGACGATTCGCAAAAATGGTACCTGGAAAAATAGTGTCGTTGATTGTGAGCGACGTAGTAGGTGATGATCTCTCAACGATCGCTTCAGGCCCTACAGCACCCGATCCAACAACATATGATGATGCAAAAAGAATATTGGTAAACTATGAGCTATGGAACAAGGTTCCCGCGAGTGTTCGTAACGTCATAGAGAAGGGATTAAGGGGCGAGATACCTGAGACCCCTAAAAAACTCGATAATGTCAATAACAATATTATAGCGAGCGCGGGTATAGCAGCGGAACATGCTGCTAAACGCGCCCTTATACATGGACTGAAACCAGTCATCATGACGACTACGCTCGAGGGGGAAGCGCGTCACGCGGGAACAGTAATTGCATCTGTTATCGAAGAAATAGTGAAGAAGCACCGTCCATTCAAACCGCCCGTATGCCTTGTATTCGCTGGTGAAACAGTTGTTACGATCAAGGGCAAGGCAGGTAAAGGCGGTCCCAACCAAGAACTAGCGCTCAGCGCATCCATTAAGATAAGCGGGCTTAGAGGTGTTGCACTAATAGCCCTAGATACGGACGGAACTGATGGCCCTACCGATGCAGCTGGCGGCCTAGTTGATTCGAGAACATACGATATACTGATGAGTAAGGGTATTGATCCCGAGAAGAGCTTAATGGAGCATGACGCATACAATGCCTTAAAAGCATCGGGAGACCTTGTCAAAACAGGGCCTACAGGCACCAATGTCAATTCGATCGTAATAGGAGTTATACTGGGATGACACGCCATGCTACATGTGAAAAGGCTTACCCCGATAATTCTTCTACTCATCATAACATCAATCTATCCATTATCAATAAGTAGCATAGGTGCTTCAGCTGAACAATCATCTAATCCGCTGGGATGGTTTAACCTTACAGTAATCGTTAATGGTTCAATAACGAATCTAGGCGATAAACCCCTACCAATAAATCAGACAGACCTCCTCATCTTCGACTATCCAATCAATATGTCAACTCAGAAAGTTCTCGGCGTCGAAGCATTCGTTAACGGTTCAAAATACCCTTACAAGATAGAGGGGCCATGGTATAATCCAAGCCTAGTGATCGAGGCTCCAAAGATCGAGAACTCCAGCCTAATGCCTGGCCAGACAATATCAAGCATGGTAATATACAATGTATCAGTCAATGTGGGGAAGCGCTTCCTTGAAGCAGTGAATATAAAGCCTGAAATCGCGGGTAGATGGAACGATATACCCGAGAAGATAAAGAGCAACTACACACGCATTACTCCTTTGTGGAATTACTCGAATCCCCTTATCAGTCTATACATAGAATACATTCGTTCACTCGAACACTCCAAGACCCCTCTGGGCGCCATAGAAGAAATACTCGGCTGGTTCGACAAGAACGTCAATTACAAGACGAGAATACCTGCAAGACAGCCTTGGGAAACGCTCATGTATATGGAGGGCGATTGTGACGATCAATCTAATCTACTGATAACAGTATTACGCGGCCTCGGTATCCCAGCTTATCTTGAGATAGGGCTAGTCTATATATCAGGACTCAACATTACGAGCACAGCGGCCAACGGCCTACTAATATATAGGTTCGTTAACGGTGGCTCCCATGCATGGACATCAGCTTATGTACCGCCATGGGGCTGGATAAGGATCGATCTCACCGCTAGCCTGGGTACAGGATTGAACCATATAAAGACAGCAGCATACTATGTATACCCGACAATCGTGATATCGAGGATTTACGGGCAGAACTACGCGGCAGGAACAGCCAGGTTCACAGTAGAAATAGTGTCAAGAAGGATCGAGTACCGTGTAACGATAGAATTAATCGCCCACCAGAAATCATAGTTCTACACAGGGGCCGGATGACCGAAGACTCCAATACTGAGACTCATGTCTATGAAGACACTCCACCCCTCGGGACGGTTTACTAGTTTACTGATTAGTACTTGGGTGGCTCGTAGCGCTTCGCAAGATCCTTATAATTATCGGTTATCATTGAAATGATCTCGCTCCTATGAACCCTGGTTAGATGAAGGTAGAAACCCCTCCGTGTAAAGGGGCCTTTACCGCAGAGCTTGCATCTTATGAGGCCTTTATGTAGAACCACTATGTCTGAAGCAACAATATTGACTACTTTTCTCATTATAGGGTATCTTGAAGACCCTGTAATCCTATGAAGATCTATGTCGTCGACGGGCAGTCCTGAAGCCTTCCTCGCAACATATTCTACCAATCTATTAGCTATGGCCTCTACACTCACTGCTCCGGCACCTTATAAAATAGTTGCCCCTAAACATATCGCATACAAATTAGATTTAAGATATATGGCTCTTACAATAATTATGTAGTGGGTTAAACCATCTAATAGATCATAGTATTTTACGTATAGTTAGAAATTAGAGGATTGATTATTGTGAAACATAAGATTAGAGAACAATTTATTGAAGACCTGGTTTCATCGGCTAAGAGGGTTATTAAAGGCTGTATAGACGGAGAGTTCAAATGCATTGATCCCCCAATAACAATTACTCGTCTCCTCGAAGAAATGAATCTGGGAGAGTATAGGCTTAGGAGATTCTGGGCTGATGCGCAGAGGCTGGCAGGTACTTCTGTAAAGCTTTATAGCAGGATAGGCTCAGAGTTCATGATATCTATAGAGATACGTCAGGGATCAGTTTATTTTAACGAGGAGTACGGTATACCTGTCGATTTTATCGATTGTAAAATGCATCCTGAATCATGTACTGTGATCCCACGCACATACTCCATGTACGTATATCTAGATGGAAATATTGAGAACACAAAGTACCATATAAACGTGATAAGACTACTGGTTTTACTAGAGAGGAGTATACCCGGTGCATCCTTCAGAATTCTCGATGCGGTCCTGAAGCTTGCTAAAAATGACAAAACAGGGTATTACGAGCTCATAGAGGTTCTTCTGACGGTGTTTAGGAATATAAGTGTGTTAAAGTACATTCTTCCGTTCCTGCCTATGAATATGAAGGATATACTCAACATGTCTCCTGTATTGAGGATTTTGAACACTTTATTTAAGGCTAATAAATAGTTCACATTATATGATACAATTCAATATACATATTTCAATGAGTACCCTTCTTCACCAATCTACAGACTAGCTTAAACATTGTCTAGGACAATAATAAAGGAATGGGTGAGAAGAATGGCTGGTAAGAAGCAGAAGCGCGGCGGAGTAGGAGCGTTCTTAGCGGGAATAAGGCTGCTCTTCAACAACCCGGTGACAAGGAGAGCCCTACTACTAGCCTCGAAGGAGTATGCATGCAGATATGGTGAGAAAGAAGTCAAGGCTCCCGTCATCTATCATAGTCTCGCTAGTATTGCGGGTGAACCTGTTGAGTGCCCGCTAACAGCCGGGATACTCATGAACATGATCAAGAAGATAATCATGTTCGGAGTACACTTATTGAAGGGCGACGAGGAAGAAGTAAAGAAAGCACTGAGTGATCCAGCGATAAGGAGAGGCATAACCCTCGTGATGAAAGGACTGGGAATGTACGGGGTTACTGTTCCGCAGAAAATGCCGGCTCCATTCCTCATAGTATGGAACTTCACCAACATGTGTAATTTCAGGTGTAAGCACTGCTACCAGAGAGCCGACAGGCCATTACCTGATGAGCTAAGTCTTGAGGAGAAGATTATGCTTGTAGACCAGCTTGACAAAGCAGGTGTTGCGGCGGTAGCGCTGAGCGGTGGAGAACCAACGATCCATCCTCACTTCCTGAGGATAGTGCGTGAAATAGCTAGTAGAGGTATGTACGTGGCTGTAGCTACTAATGGTTGGGTCTTCGCAGACATAGAGAGGCTCAAGAAAGCCAAGGAGGCAGGGCTCCGCTACGTCGAGATAAGTGTTGATAGTGCAGATCCGAAGAAGCACGACGCATTCCGTGGAACACCGGGTGCGTGGGAACACGCTATAAAGGCATTGGAGAACGCGGTCAAGCTCGGCATCAACCACGCGATGGCCGTCACGATAACTAAGGCTAACCTGGACGAGGTAGACGATATATTGGACCTCGCTGAGAGTATAGGTGTGAAGAGAGTGATATTCTTTAACTTCATACCTGTCGGGAGAGGCGTTGAGATCAGTCATTTAGACCTTACACCTGAGGAGAGGGAGAGGTTCCTGAGGAAACTCTATATCGAGATGAAGAAGCGTAAAGGAATGGAGATAATAAGTACGGCGCCACAATACAGCCGCGTAACGCTCCAGATGAGTAGCGGTGAAGAAATTGCTCCGACGCACTTCTATGTCGGCGGAGACCCTATTGTCAAGTCACTAGCCGAATTCATAGGAGGATGTGGTGCCGGAAGAATATACGCTGCAGTACAGCCCAACGGAGATGTAACACCATGTGTATTCATGCCCTTGAAAGTCGGGAATATAAGGGAGACCCCATTCTGGGAGATATGGACTAAATCACCAATATTACTAAGCCTCCGTGACCGTGAAAAACTGAAGGGCGGATGCGCGAAATGCCCCTACAAATACATATGTGGAGGATGCCGTGCCAGAGGATATGCGTACTTCAACGATCCGCTAGCGCCTGATCCCGGATGTATAATAAACTTGAAATACTGGAAAGAACTGATGGAGAAGAGGGAAGTTAAGATCACAGTTGCATCTAAGCAGCAAGGTTGAAACACATTATTTTCCCTATTAGTGCCTCGTATAGGTCTGCTTATCATATAGTTCTAAAACCTAAAACAATAATTGTACCTCAAAAGTCTAAGTAGATCCTCCTATATGATGATCAAGCGGAAATACTTCCTAAAAACAAAGTATTAATTGCGACTCGGCCTATAACATAGGATTGAATACTCCAATTATATTTCCGGAAGCCCCATGGTGTATGATTATGTCGGATAAGATCTACATTGTAGGAGTCGGTATGACCAAGATAGGGCGATGGTATGAGCGTAGCGCTAAAGACCTATTCTACGAGGCGATAACCAAGGCGATCGAAGACGCAGGCGGTGTAAAGCCTCAAGCACTAGTAGTCGGCAATATGACTTCAAGCGTCCTAATGGAGCAGGACAGCCTGGCAGCGCTCCTAGCAGATCATTCTGGTCTAAGAGGAATACCTGCTTTCAAAGTTGAAGCTGCCTGTGGGAGCGGCGGCGCAGCATTCTATGCTGGATACAGTCTTGTAAAGAGCGGCCTCGCAGACATAGTAGCGGTTGGAGGCGTGGAGAAACTAACCGAGGGGATATCTAGCGAGGCGACTAAGGCCCTAGCACAGGCGGCGGATGCCGAGTACGAGGTATTCTATGGTGTGAGCTTCACAGGCTTGAACGCCTTGGTAGCGAGATACTATATGAACAAGTATGGTTATAGCAGAGAAGACATGGCCTACTGGCCCCTCCGAATGCATGAATATGCTGCTAGCAACCCGTACGCCCAGCTCCCCAAGAAGACAACACTCGAAGCGATCCTGAAGAGCCCCGTGGTCGCAGAACCCCTGCATCTCTTCGATTGCTCACCCATCGGCGACGGCGCGGCTGCAGTGATACTTGTAAGGGGTGAGGAGAAAGCACGCGAGATATCAAAGAGAATCGGAAGAGATGTTCTAGTAGAGGTCAAAGGCGTAGCACTAGCCACCGACAGCGTAGACCTCGGCAGTAGAACCGAGCTACTCACACTAACAAGCACCGTAAAAGCCAGCAGAGAAGCATACAGAATGGCTGGAGTAAGTGTTAAAGACATAGATTATCTCGAAGTACACGATGCATTCCACATAACAGGATTCCTAGCCCTCGAAGACATGGGGTTCGCCGGAAAGGGAGAAGCACCGAAACTCTGGAAAGAGGGGAGGTTCGCTAAAGGCGATAAGCCCGAAGTAAATCTCAGCGGGGGACTAAAGGCGAGAGGACACCCAGTGGGAGCAACCGGGATCTACCAGATAGCCGAGTGTACTCTCCAGCTACGCGGCGAATTCCCCGGCGTAAAAGCTTCTGATCCAAGCATAGCTGTAGCACAGAACATCGGCGGCATAGCAACCTATTCGGCCGTAACAGTGCTTGGACGCACTCGTTAGGAGGGAATAATTGTTTTTACCCATAACAATATAACAATATTATTCAATGACCCGTTAGGTATACTAAACATTTTACTGATTAACTCATATCTTGTTCAGCAGGTGTATCGTCTTGGGAGAAAAGACAATAAAGGATCTCCTCGAGGAAGTCGAAGAACTACGGAAAAAATCCATGCTTGGCGGCGGGGAACAGAGGATAGAAGCTCAGCGTAAGAAGGGTAAGCTCTGGGTATGGGACAGGATAAACAGGCTTCTCGACCCAGATACTTTTCATCCCCTCCAATGGATGAGAATCACTAGATCAACGTATTTCGGCCTTGACAAGAAGAAATACCTGGGCGACGGCGTCGTCGTCGGCTATGGAAAAATCGATGGTAGACCAGTATTCATCTATGCACAGGACTTCACAGTTATGGGTGGAAGCATAGGAGAAGCACACGCAGACAAGATAGTATCGGTTATAGAGAAAGCAATAGAGGTCGGCGCCCCGGTCATCGGAATATATGATTCCGGAGGCGCTAGAATACAAGAAGGAGTAGCGTCCCTACATGGTTGCGGCAGAATATTCGCAGCAAACGTCAAGGCCAGCGGTGTCATACCGCAGATAAGCCTCATAATGGGCCCCTGTGCGGGCGCCGCAGCCTATAGTCCTGCCCTGACAGACTTCGTGATCATGGTCAAGAAGAGCTTCATGTTCATCACTGGCCCAGAAGTAGTCAAGGCTGCCACAGGTATCGAGACAACATTCGAGGAATTAGGAGGAGCGGATGTACACGCCTCTGAGTCAGGCGTGGCACACTTCATCACAGAAGATGAGGATACAGCGTTCCAGCTTGTCCGAGAACTACTATCATACCTGCCGAGCAGTTTCGACGAAGACCCGCCGAGGATAAAGACGGATGACCCTGTAGATAGGAAATCCGAGGATCTAAGGGATATAGTGCCTCTCGACCCTTCGAAGCCCTTCGATATGCACGAGATAATCTATAGGGTTCTAGATGACGGTAGATTCCTCGAGGTCCACCAGAACTATGCGAAATCAGCGATAGTCGGGTTCGGCAGGATAGGTGGCTATAGCGTTGGCATAGTTGCTAACAACCCTGCTGTGAATGCTGGTGTGATAGATATTGATGCAAGCCTAAAGATAGCTCGTTTCGTAAGGTTCTGCGACAGCTTCAACATACCGATAATAACATTCGTCGATACACCAGGCTTTATGCCTGGCCTGGACCAGGAGCACGGCGGTATAATAAAGCATGGAGCCAAGATCCTCTACGCCTATGCAGAGTCAACCGTGCCCAAGATAACCATCATAGTCAGGAAGGCTTATGGTGGAGCATACATAGCGATGGGGAGCAAGAGCCTAGGTGCGGATATATCGTATGCATGGCCGACAGCAGAAATAGCCGTAATGGGGCCCGAAGGCGCTGTACGAATACTATACAGGAAGGAAGCAGCTCAGAAGGAAGATCCCAACGCGTACCTACGTGAGAAACTCGTCGAGTATAGGAAAATATTCGCTAACCCATATAGGGCGGCGGAGCTCGGCTACGTCGATGATATAATAGATCCCGCGGAGACCAGGTATAAGATCTACGCGGCGCTAGACATGCTGAAAGAGAAGAAGGAGGAAATGATGCATATACTGCCGAGAAAGCACGGCAACATGCCTCTCTAACAAAAACTAGCCATACAAGGGTTATCTTTTCAGTTATTTCTTCTTCTCTTTACCGGATTCAAACGGCTTGATACGGATAAGAAGTGTGTTCTTAGTGACTGCCTTACCCGGCTCCACCCTCACTTCTTCAACAACACCGTCCACATCGCTCCTGATCATAGTTACCATCTTCATGGACTCGATAAGGGCGACTACGTCGCCAGCAGTGACTTTATCGCCGGGCTTGACCTTGACATCTATTACTTTACCGCTGAGCGGAGCCCTGATCTCTCCGGGGCGGGCCACTACTTTTCCAGCTACTTTCCCTGTGCCAGAAGCACTAGCTAGTGGTATTAGCTCTACGATCTTATTGACTAGGGCGTTTTCATCATTAATGAATATTCCAGCCTCACTCGCCTTTACCTTATATGGTTCGCCGTTTATCTCGACGATGATGGTGTCGTCATCTATTTTCTTCCTAAAAATGATCTCCAGTTCCTCGTTGTCCCCGATAAGCCTGACCGCAACCCTGTTCTTATCCAGGTCTTTGACCTCGACATCGACTATGTCACCGCTGAAAGTCTCGATACGGTATCGTCTCGGCATCTATAGAGTCCCTCACCACACATGTTAGCCATTAACAATTATTATTCCACCTATATTAAATCCTGTCAAACAAACAATGATACGGATTAACCAATTATGGAATGGTGCTGGCGTTGGCAAAGCTTGTGCTCGAAAAAGAAATGATCTATGCATTGATAGAAGCTGTTAGGCTCTCCGAGGAGATTAAGCCTAGCCAGGACGCTAAACGCAGGGCTTTCAGGAAATACGGTATACTAGGCGGTAAGCGCGACCCCCTCGTAACAGCTGTCTTCTACGGTATAATGAAGCATCTCGGAGTACTGGATAGGATGATCGAAGACATAATAGGTGTTGAGCCACTAGTTCTCGATCCCTGGTTGAGGGCCGCGCTACGCACGGTGCTCGAAATAATAGTTTTTAGAGACCCTTCCA
>JAMOVL010000068.1 GCA_027067785.1 Desulfurococcales archaeon
AGGCTCCTCGACAAACCAGTAGCCGAGTTCTTATCGATGAAAACACATCCATACATAGGAATGTATTATCACAGGCTATTCCAGTCTAAACTGAAAAGCTACAGCTACAACCCTACGACGAAAGAAGCTGTGATAGAGTACAGGTACTTTCTACCATCATGGTATGTGGAGAAGATCAGGGAGATACTTGGCGATGAAGCCGAACAGTTATTCAAGAGCTTCGATAAACCCCTACCTATAAGCATACGAGTGAATACGTTGAAGACAAGCGTAGGAGAAGTTCTGGAGATCCTGAGGAAGGAGGGTAAGAACCCTATAGTATCGAAGATTGTCCCGACAATAATAAAGTTCCAGGGACCATACAATTTCGAGAAGTCCCCGCTATGGCGGAAAGGATTGATTGTGATACAGGAGGAAGCAAGTGCTCTCGCATCGTTTATCCTGAAGCCGGAGCCCGGGATGGTCGTTGTTGACCTAGCAGCTGCTCCGGGAGGTAAAACAGAGCATATGGGGGAGCTAATGAAGAATAGGGGGAGAATATATGCTTTCGACATAAACAGGCTTAGGATGAAGAGGCTTAAACAAATAGTTAGCCGTGCAGGCCTAACCATCGTGAAAACATATCTGAAAGACGGTAGAGAAGCGCCTCGAATCCTCGGAGAAGAGATCGCCGATAGGGTATTGGTAGATGCCCCATGTAGTAGCGATGGTACATTAATGAAGAACCCCGATCTAAGATGGAGGCTACGGCGTGAGAAGGTCGAGGAGCTGAGCAGGCTCCAGTACGAGTTATTGGAGGCCGGCTGGAGGCTCCTTAGAAAAGAAGGCAGGCTACTATACTGTACCTGTAGCTTGCTAAGAGAAGAGAATGAGGACGTGATAAAGAAGTTCATGCGGAAACACAGTGACGCGAGGATCGTTGAGCTGAAAGGCCCATATAGCCCCGGATTACTCAGGGGCACTATGAGGGCATGGCCTCACAGACACGGAACAATAGGCTTCTTCTACGCATTGCTGGAGAAGAAATAATTAGGTTATCAATGAATACCTTTAAACAGTAATGATCAACTAGTTCTTTAAAGCCAGTGATGAGCCTTGAAACTCTTCGGCACAGCGGGTATAAGGAAGAAGTATCCCGACGTACTGGACCCGGTGCTCGCCTATAGGTTAGGCCTTGTCCTCAGAGAAACAATTAGTGCTCGTGAAGCATACATCGTCCATGATACAAGGACTACTAGTCACTTATTCGTTGCATCGATCTCCGCCGGCCTAATGGCTTCAGGCTTCGATGTAAATATAGTTGGACTAGCCCCAACACCAGTAGCAGCTTATGCAGCCAAAAAACATGGTGCACTAGGAGTATCCGTTACAGCAAGCCATAACCCGCCAGAGTATAACGGCTTCAAATTCTATGATACTGAAGGCTATGAATACGTGCGTAGCCTTGAGAAGATAATAGAGGAAAACCTGGAGAAAACAAAGCCCCTACCATGGGACAAGGTCGGTAAGACGAGATATACACCCCGTATCATAGATGATTATATACATGATATGATAGAAAAACTGGGAATCCCCAAACCTGTATGGAGACCGAGGATAGTAGTGGATTTAGCCAATGGGGCCGCATACAATGTAACACCGCCAATAATACGTATGCTAGGAGCCATACCTATAACGATCAACGCTAATCCCGATGGTTACTTCCCCGTCAGGCCGCCTGAGCCGAGGAAAGACGTTCTCGAGTCATATCTAAAACTATACTCATCGGTAGAGCCAGCAATGATCCTCGCACATGATGGAGATGCAGATAGACTCGCCGTTCTCGATCCTCATTCCGGCTTCATACGTCAGGATCGAATAATCGCGTTATATGCTAAACTAGTATTGCAGGAGAAGAAAGGACGTGTTATTGTATCAATAGATACGGGCAGAGTCGTCGATAAAGTAGTTGAGGAGCTTGGCGGGGAAGTAGAACGTTATCTTCTGGGCAAGACGCATGAACGTGTAAAAGAGCTCGGTGCCTCGAATGTCGCTATAGCAGCGGAGCCCTGGAAACTAATCGATCCGAGATGGGGTCCATGGGTGGACGGTGTATGGCAGGCGGCTCTCCTTACAAAACTAGTTGTCGAAAGAGGAAAGCCGTTGTCGAAGATACTGGATGAAGAAGGTATACCTGATTATCCATGGGATAGGAGAAGCTATCTGTTCTCACCTACAGAAATAAGGGATACCATATACTTCGAACTAGTTGAAGAACTGAAATCAATGCTTGGAGATCCTGAGAAAATAATAACTATTGATGGTTATCGCTACGAATACAGCGATGGATCATGGATACTCGTCCGTAAGAGCGGTACAGAGCCCAAGATAAGGCTGTACATGGAAGCCTTGACAGAGCAGCGGCTCCAAGAAATGATATCGAAGACTGAGGATAAGATTAGAGAACTATGTATGAAGCACGGTGCAAAAATAGTTGAAAAAACTATTGGATGAAAACATCATTTTATAAACCTCCGTTTTCTAAGCATTGTCTTGAGCTCTTCGCGATCCATGTATTCCAAGCCCTTTATCTCTTCGAGGAAGCGTCTAGCCTCATCCCTAACACTAGGATCGAGATCCCTCAGAATATCATCTATAATCTCTCTTTTACTACGCTTACCCCTGTATAGAGACAACCGCGACCCCGAAGATTCTTTCTATATAAACTTTGGTAACTGCAAAAATATTAAGTGTTAATTACTGCTCTTTATCATTGATCAGTTCTCCATTAATGCTTATCGTACTTATTACGAGATTTCTTATCCCATTAATAGATATTGATAAAGGATCTTTATCGAACCCTATTATATCTGCATAACTTCCTGGTGTCAGCGCTCCAAGCCTATTGTCGCGTAGGAGTATGGATGCTGTACGTGTGTATAGATGTAGTGCTTCGCTTAGTGTTATCTTTTCGTTTGGAGAGTACTTGTCATATGGGCTTCCCGGGTCTCTTGTGACAGCATAGTATATGCCTTCTCGGGGATCAATGGGTTCGACCGGGCAGTCTGTTGAGAAACTAATAGTTGTCCTATTCATCAGGGAGCGGAACCTATAGGCCCATTTAACTCTACCGCCTATTCTTTCTAGTATCCACTTATCTGATGCTATGAATCTCGGCTGTACACTTATGAGCGGCTTAATGCGCTCGATGATCTCTAGCTGGTCATCCCTGACGAGGCTGGCATGCTCGATCCTAAGGAGGTGATTGTATTCTTTATAGTTGTAGTAAGCTTTCAAAACTTCGTCTAGAGCAGCATCTCCTATGGCGTGTACCGCTACCTGTGCATCGATCTTGACGGCTTCCTCTAGATATTCCGTTATGTCGTTTGCTGATAAGAGGAGTTTTCCACGGTTATCAGGATCGTCATCGTAAGGCATTGATAGATAGGCAGTCCTGGTGCCAAGAGCGCCGTCAGCAAGTAGCTTTATCCCCAGGACTCTTACACATCCTCTCGCAACATTCCTCCAATATAGGTATTTCTCTATCCATTCATCGTTTTCCGGATAAATGTACACATAGACTCTGAGCTTAAGCCTACCAGTTTTCTCGGCTCTGAGCAGGGATTCCATGCACTGGTCATCACAACCGGCTACGGCGACTCCTGTGACACCGTGTTGTAATATATGGTTCTGCGCCTCTGCGATCATATCGGCGAACTCGTCGGGTCTTACTTGTTGTTTGATCCAAGAATAGATTCTCCACAAAGCATCTTCTACAACGATGCCCGTATCGGGATCTACTTGATCCCTTGGCAGTACCACAGATAATTGCTCTAAGGCCTCCAGGCCAGCCGTGTTGAGGAACCCCATGTGCCCGCTCTTATGTATTAGCAATAATGGTTTATCGGGGATAATGGAGTCTAGTTTGCGGCGATCAAGTACTTTGTCATCTATGAATAGGTTGTGGTCGAAGCCTCTACCTACAATCCATTCTCCTATCCGGTTATCAGCATCCATTATTTTATCGGCGAGCTCTTTCAAGCTCTTAATGTCTGACAGATCGATCATTCTGAGCATCATTGCTAAAGTATCGATGTGCATATGTGTATCGATAAATCCTGGCGCTAATACTTTGTCAAAAACTATCTTCTCGGCGCCTAGACTCGTTGCTTTGTCCTCTGCCTTTGCACCATATGCTTTCACTATGCCGTCAACAACTAGTATTTTATCAGTGGTTATGATGGGTTCATATGATAATATGATCCTTGGAGCCGAGAGGAGAAGGGGGTTATCCATGGTTTTCTACCAGTTCCTAAGCAGTATCCTCCCAGCAATGACTAGTGCGTCCCATACAGTATTGACTGGCGGAGCATAGCCTAGATCGGTGAAGAACAAGTCCTCGACAACCCCTCTCTTATGCAGTAGAGCTGCTACCACGTTGATTCTCCAATAGGCGTCTTCCCCGCCAATTGCTTGAGCCCCCAGTATTAGGCCTGTCTTCTTATCCGCTATAACCTTCAATAAAACCTTGCCTGAGCCAGGCATGTATGCAGGCTTTGTCCGTGCCTCGACATATGCTGCTATTGGCTGGAATCCATGTTTATAGGCTTCCTTCATAGAGAGCCCTGTCCCGGCGATCACAACTCCTTTAATGCTCGTCACACTCGTGCCTGCGACTCCTGGGAACAGTATTGTTTTTCCAGCAATGTTCGAGCCAGCCACATAACCTTCTTTGTTAGCCTCCTGAGCAAAAGGAGCCCATGTATACTTGTCTGTGACAATGTGTTTAACCTCGACATTGTCGCCGGCAGCATATATGTCGGGATGACTTGTCTTCATCATACTATCAACAATTATAGCTCCACTACTGCCTGTCCTGAGACCTAGGGTTTTCGCAATCTCCGTGTTGGGCTTGATCCCGGTGGCGACTATCACTGCGTCCGCAACATATGTGTTCTTGGATGTTATTACTTCGAGCTTGCCGTTTCTCCTTCTGATCTCTTCGAGGCTTTCACCATAATTTATGACCAGTCCTTTCTCCTTTAGTATACCTGCGAGTTTCTCTCCCATATCGGGATCAAGTAGTTTTGATAATGGATACTTCGACCTAGTCGATATAATGACTCTCTTCCTTAGTCTCTGGAGATTCTCTGCGAGCTCTAATCCTATGTAGCCGCTACCGATTATAACGATGTCTTTAACGTTTTCCCCTGCTATCTTTTCTCTTAATAAGACAGCGTCGTCTATATGATGAAGCTTATAAACTCCCTGTAGATCGATCCCGGGGACATCGGGGAGATCGGCTTTCGCCCCACTAGCTATTAGGAGTACATCCCATTCATATCTTCCGTTACCGCCCGGCCCCTCGTACTCTAGGATCTTCTTGTCGGGATCTATATGTGTTACCTTATGGTTTAGACGTAGATCTATTCCTCTCTTCTCTATGAAGAAGCGTGGAGGGTAATGCATTAGTTTCTCAGGCCTATCTATTAGGCCTCCGACATAGTATGGGGTTCCACATAGTGCGAAGCTAGCCCATCGGGTTTTCTCGAACACTGCTACATGGTAATCAGGCCTGAGCTTCTTGATCCTTGAGGCAGCTGCTAGTCCTGCCGGTCCTGCACCTATAACGGCTACCCTAACAGTCATAGTGTTCTCCTCCATAGAAACGTGTTTTTAATACCCGTTCATTGTTTTTCTGGATTAGGTCTTTTTAATAGGTAGCGTAAACGTATACTTTCCTAGATTGGAGGAGGTAGGTTATGCCTAAATACATAGCAATGGCTCACGGCAGGATTGTCGGTGTGTATAATAGTTTTGCGGAGGCTCTCAGAACCCTCGTGGAGATTGGTGAGGGAGAGATCTATAGGGGTGAGCTCATCCTACGACTAGGGCCTGAAGAAGCGGAAGACCTAAAGGGCTATCTGCCGGGCGTCCCTGTAGAACCAGTCGAGGCGCCAAAATCCAGTGGGCCGCGTAGCAGCGTAGCCGTCGTGCTTGACCAGATGTTCAAGCACGA
>JAMOVL010000069.1 GCA_027067785.1 Desulfurococcales archaeon
GTTCTCAGTGAGCTGCGTATCAGCTAACCCGTCCCCCTTGTACCCGTCGAGCCCTAGCGATACAACTATTGCCTCAGCATTATATGTCTCAATAAGTTTCTCGACGAAAACCATGTATTTCTCAAAGATATCATCGCCCGCGCCACTCGGTAATAATAGGTTTACCGTATATCCCCTACCACGTCTTTCACCGATCTGATCCGGAAAACACGTAAATGGATAGAAATCGGCCGGATCCCTGTGAATATCAATGTTTAGAACATCATTCCTACTATAGAAAATTTCTTCTGTACCGTTACCGCAATGAACATCTATATCGAGAACGACGATTCTGCTTCTCCCTTGTTGCTTTAACCCGGTAACCGCTGCTGCAACATTATTTAATATGCAGAAACCCTGTGTAGGGCATCCAAAGGCTTTTCCAGCCCTACCAGCATGATGGCCGGGCGGCCTCAATAATAATACATAATAATCATTATTTCTCAACACGTGTAATGCGTAATCATAGGATAGCTTCAAAGCATAGAGAGCAAGATCCAGTGTGTCCTCGGCAAAATAAGTATCGGGATCGATCTCGCAAGGCGCCTTAGTCTTTAGCTTTAACAAGTACTTGATATATCCTTTAACATGTATCTTTTCCGCAAGTTCTAGTGAGTAATCTGTGGAGCCGTATTTCTCCCATAGTACATCGTAGCCCCTTGATTTGATTGCACGAACAGCCATTGTTATTCTCTCAGGGTTCTCGGGATGTTCAAACCATGGCTTATGCATATCGATGAAAGCTTTTGAAGAAACTATAGTAACCACTCTTACACCTCAATTATAATAATATTAGAGAAAAACTATATGGCTGGCCCAAAGCCTGGGGAAAAACATGTACCAGATAATAGTAAAGTCTCGTAGCGATGCCGGTGCTATGGAGTCGATGGTAGAACGCTTCTATCGTGGATGGCCTATAATAATCAATACATTAAAGGGAGGCGAACCAAGAGCTTTAGACAGTATTATGGATCGTCTTCTCAAGGATGATCTCTATAACTTTATCTTTCTCGGAAGAAAAGATCTCAAAGTTTACGAGCATGTTGAAAAATATGATGGATATAATAATGTAGTGTACTTTATTGATAGAAGCCGGGTTAGAAATATAAGGATTGAGCATTTAGCATGGTTCTTCGAGAAAGCAAGATCCTTCCAAAGACTAAGGATCACCTACGATAATGATAGATTCCTACTAGGGAGAGGAAAGAAACTAATAATTCCCGAGCCCGAGCCGTACATGGATCTCTTTATACTTCATATATCACCAAATATCTCCGAAAAAATAGGCTTAGAAACGGGAACTTATCTTGTCCTGAGAACTCTTGGCGGTAAACACCTAGTGATAGATAAGACTGGGATCAAGGGCGTTTTAGCTATTCCGGACAAACCGGACATCCCTAGATACACTGGCGATAAACCCTTCCGGACTACTCTTTCAGAACTCATAAAGTATAATACTGAGTTCTTAGAGCGGGAAGAACAGGTGGTTATTAGTTTCATGAAGAGATTTAAGGATAGCTTTGATCGGGTAATAGTTCCTGTCAGCGGAGGCAAGGATAGCACAACAGCATTATATCTTGCCAAGAAAGTATATGGCGATAAAGTCGAAGGCGTATTTGTAGACATAGATCTTGATATGCCTCATAACAAGGTTTTCATCGACAGGCTTGAACACGAATTAAAAATACAAATACATAGAGCCCCGGTGAAGCTCAGCAAATATCTTAGCCAGAAAGGTTTTCCTACACCGAATAACAGGTGGTGCACAGCATTAAAGATCACTGCCCTCGAGAACGTGTATGGAGAACTCTGTAGAGACGCTAGATGCCTTATCGTTGTTGGGGATAGGGATGTAGAATCCGAGGCTAGGGGTAGGCGCTCGCCAGTGATAATAAATGATAAATACGTCCGTATCTCGCCGTTGAAACAATGGTCCACACTAACTCTTCAACTATACATGATGTACAGGAATATCCCCGTTAACCCATTATATGGTGAAGGCTTCTACAGGCTTGGCTGCTTTATTTGCCCCAGCCTACGCGGATGGGAGCACTTAATAATTAATAATTCTCCATTGCTTAGAGTCGTTAGTACCGATACAACCTATAAGAACTATGTAGAGTATCTAAAGAAGACCTCTAAGGAGTATAGTACTGGGCCGTGAGGAGCATTTCTTTGAGCTTCTTCAGATCAGGGTCTTTAGGCACCCTAACTATGGCGAGGTTTGGATGACCAGCAATATCGCGTCCAAGCCCTTCAGCCACAAGGTACTTCGCTATCCTATAGGCTTTTCCACCCGACGCTTTGATTATCAGTAAGCTATAGTTCTTGCGAGTAGTAACGAGGAGCGCCACAGGGCTCTTAACAATAGACGCTATCTTAGATGCTAGAGCAGTGCCACCGCGGTGTTTCCATTTATTCCTCGCATCAATGAATCTTATCTCACCTATTTTCTCGGCCGACATGGCGAGATCTATAGCCATGTCCTTTATCTCCTGATCACGTCTAGCTATAGCTTCTCTAACCTTGCTCAATATCTTCTGGTCGAGCGGCATAGGTAGCGCGGCAGGAGTCGCCAGCCAATCAACTATCTTGATCCATACTTTTTCGTCACGCATAACAGTCAGTGCTTTACTGAAGAGGGATGCCATCTCGAATAGCTTCATATATTTCTGCGGAACCCTTCTACCGCTATCCATGTATTTGACTACCTCGACGAAGCTTCGCAGCCTAGCATGGGGTTCGATATCGTGTTCTTTCAGGAGCTTCTCAACTATAGCGGCTGTAGGCATTTTATGGTCAACTATGACCTCATCTATCACGCTTTCCAGGCTTTTTATATTAGATATTGTCGATAAATGGTGATCAATGTAAATTATCTTCTTTACGCCAAAATGGCTTTTGAGGAGTTTGAGTATGTTTGGAATATACTTTGTATATGGTATGTCTAGAAGTATCATTAGATCATAGTCTGCACGCATATCATTCAGTATGAACTTGAGTCTTTCAGGATCAACGGGCCTCCTATCAACAATAGCTTTTGACGGAATAGGGTATTTTCCTAGTTTTTCCTGTGAGTACACCAGCAGGGCTGCCGCGACAACGCCGTCGGCGTCCCAGTCTCCACCTACGAATACCCTTGGGTATCTTTTCAACATGGTTCACCGCTAGTTCTCTCTCATATAGTGGTTGATTACGCCACGTCTTCTATAAGTAGTCTTAAGACTTCTCTTCTCAATAATTCTAGTAACGTCTAATAAGATATAACCCGTATAAAAAGATAAGATCAGCAATACATCGAGTAACGCAACCATGTGATTGTTAATAGTTACATATAAGCTATTAGTACTGAAAGAATACGTAATCATAGGATCAGCTAGTATACGTGTAAGACCTATGATCATTAAGACAAGTGTTGATACTATTCGGTACAAGTAACTTCTCGTTCTATAATTGAAAACAATATAGACGATGCAAGAACCTATCAGAATAATTGTGAATAATATGATATGTAATACTAGTGCCTGGGTACAAGCTAGGCCCAGCAATAATGGTAGATCAAGAGTGATTATCGGCATAATAACATTTACAATTAAAACGAGCACAAAAAATACGAGTAGATCTCTTGTTTTTCCCCTCATTTTTTCACCACAACGTAAGTTTTCGTATAATTAAAAGGAAATAGGAGAATGATTTCTCTTAAATCATCACTACATATGCTTTTCACTTTAAGAATAGTAGTTGTATCCGGCTTGATTGTCACGTTGAATTCTCTTACAAAAGATGTTGAATCGTTGAAAACGAATTTTACACCAAGGCGGCCAGCATAATAATATTTTGATCCTAGCTCGATTATGAAATAATCAGTTCTATTATTGGTTGATATACAATACATATTATGGACAGACGGGGTGACTTTCTCATATATTTTATCGAGAGTTGTAAAAGCCTTCCTAACATTAAACGTCACTAAATTATTTCTAACACCTTCGAAGACGAGCCTACTATTATTCTCCGTTATGTTTAGCGTCATATCTATATAACAGACGTAGTTCTGAGTATGATTACCTATGCAGCGGAACTCATGGGCTCCAATAATTATTTTTGTATTATAGAGCTTAACATTGTGGTTGAGTATAAGGAGTAATTCAAGGTATAGATTAGATTGTTTTTCAGTATAGCTATAAATGGATGCTGACAGTATTTTGTAATCAATATTAAGATCTGTAACACTAGATATTGTTGGCGCATAATCATTCACTATAATCGAGCCCAGGTAAAAAGCTATCACTAATGATATAATCATACATGCCGCTCCGGCGATCCTGAGAGCTATTGTTAACCGCATCCCTAGATGCCCCGTATCTGAGAAATGATTAACACGTGTATAATATATAGGGATACCTTGAACCGTGTATCATAAGGGATGTCTATGGATATTTTCAACGGGTTAGCCAAGGAAATTACACGGTTAGTGAGGAAAACAGGGAAGCCAGGTATAGACGCTGGTATTGATGAATCGGAAGTACTAGAGCCCCTATATGAGGCTAAAATAGAATATGTTAGCAGTGATAGGATACATGTAATGCAGGATAAGATAGTCGAACTCATAGATCCAGAAGCCTTTACCGTTCGTTCTGATCTAGCAGCATCCATTTATGGTATTGATAGCAGCACACGCACAATTACATCTCCATTCTTCTTTATTGGTATTGGATATGGTGTAGGCGTTGATTATAGGCGTGGAGACCGCGTCGAATGCCCATCAGTGACAAGCCTCATTAGTAAATATCCAAGTGCTTGCAGAGAATGTAAATGGATAATACTTATCCCGTTCTCCGAAGAGGCTAGGGAAATCTGTGATAACCCATGTATTATGGATAAGAACCCTGCTGGCACCCCATATGATATCAGCTATAACCGCTATGCTGCGCTCGACGAGCTCAGACTAGTCATTGAGAACCACATACTATCATTAATACTTAATAGTAAGAGTTCCCGAGATAGGCGAGTCGTACTGCTTGACGGACCTATATACATGGTCCCGAAACTAGCAGCCATGTACACTTATTTAAAACCCCCAAGTAGGGGAAGGATAGATGATTACATAGCCAGCTGGAAGACTTTGGTAAAACATAGAATCGATTTATTGAAGAATAAGAGACCTGATACAGTGGTTTATGGTATTGTTAAGAGGCTCGATAACTCCTACATATTATCCCGTATAGATCCTGTACGCTTAACCCGTGGGGCTAGGATAAATGATCAGGCCTATCTTGTCTTATTTACACAGAAAGTATTCAAAAACACGGTTGCTAAACCCTTTATAATAGGCCCCATAAAGATCGATCCTCCGAGAGAACACGGCGAGATACCATCAAAAATAACATACTATGTAGGCCTTCCGAGACATAAATATACGGTCAATACAGGCGTGGCTCCGTACGGGTTCTATAGGATTGAGTTCCTGGCGGAGGAATTAGGAAACATCCTCGACGATTATGGAAAACCAATTATTCCCCCATTAATAGACTCCTTGGTCTCCGGAACAGTTATTCCGTTATCGATACTTATAGCCGATAAAATAGCCAAAGATGTATCTAGGGGTATCACTAACTACTTTATAAGACTACTGGAAGATAACGGTGTACCTCTAACATATGACACCATGCGCTCTATAGAGGGATACTTCGTTGAATGATATGCTGGCATCAATTAATGAGAAGATGCAGCAGGCAATAGAGATAGCTAGGAAGTATGGAGAGATAATAGGCTGGGTTTCCCGTACAAGCCCTTCAAGTATATCTGAAGAAGGAGGCCTCATAGTATTCGATGTGGAGCCCCATATATACTTTGAAAAGTTCAGCGAGATCGCCAGTACGGGTAATTTCCTCGCTGTTGTAGATATTAAGACGCTATCGATAACGAGTATACGAATAGTTAAGGTTGAAAGAAGAGATATTATCGCAGAGCTAAATCTCCCCGACCTAACGATCTCCATGCCCGGTAGAGAGCCTGCAGGACTATTAACAAAGACAAGGATCTACGGAAAGCCTCTTCTAACATATAATGTCGAAACAGGGGTTGTAGAAACAGCGAATATAGTGTTAGAGCCACAATCGCCTGTCATTATGCCTAGAGATCCTATTATAATACAGAAGATCCTCGGTCTCCCGACCAAGGGTGTTTTCATAGGTTATGTAACCACCGGTGATCGCCCCATATTTCACGCCTCAGTCCCCATCTATATCCCTCTCAAGACATTCTATCAACACACACTAATTCTTGGAACAACTGGGTCAGGGAAAACAACCCTGATCAAGAACATGATATCAGCGTTCTCAAGCCATTATAATTTCGATGAATTAAAGACAAGCCTGCTTATAATGGATCCCAACCGGGACTATGTAACACTACCATTAAAACCTACCTGGCAATTCTACGAAGGAATTGATAGAGAACTCGAAGAAGAAATGCTTAGGAAGACTATAAAGAATGTCAAAAGACCTAAGGGCCTCGTCATAATCCTGCCTATAACGAAATACTTGGTTAACCGCTTAGTTCCAGGAGAGCATGTCTCCTGGCCTAAGCTGCTCAAAATAATAGCTGAGGAATACTATGAAACCACATACTTGCCGATAGCAGATAAGATGGGCTGGGATAGCAGGGTTGAAGAGATAGAAATTATTGAAGAGCCTGGAAAAATACCGTTGCGAATAGTTAAGATGAATATAGAGATGAATTATGGTGGAGACGAGGATCATATTGAGCTCTTCATAGTACCATACGGATTTAGATTTAAGGATATGAGCCCGAGAGACTTCATATCCCTTAACCCATACTTTACGAGACAGGCAAAAGACGGATTGTTAAGGCTGCTGAATTACCTGAAAGCCAAAAACGCCGAGATCGAATCTCTCGACGAACTATATGATGCCCTACAAGAAGCGAGATACAGATTAAGGGAAAAGCCCGGGACACATAACAAGGGACCAGTCCTTAATCCTAACAAGGAGTATCTTATCGAGCTGATCAAGGAGCTCGCCATTCATAAATCAACCATAGAGAATATGCTTAGACAAATAGGTTCTCTAATGGATACGGGCTTATTCGATATATGTGTCCCTGGCGGAATGGGAGAAGAAAAATATCTTCACGAGCCTTCCTTCGCGTTGATCCTAGAGAAGCATCATAGCTTGATGAAAGGATATCCTATCGTCGTGGACCTAGAATACTTACAGGAGAACAGCCCATCAGATCCCGATAAGATCATAAGTATAGCAGCTTTCAGAATACTGAACAAAGTATTCGAGTGGAAGCTTACTATGTCGAGAAGGAGAATAACTACTCAGCCAGTTATAATAATAATGGATGAAGCACATCGTTTCTTCCCATCTAGAGGTGGTGGTAAAGAAGAATATATCGAGCACGTATCGGGAATGATCGATAGGATCGCTAGGCTTGGCAGAGCTAGACGGCTGGGCATTATCTTCTCGACTCATTCTCCCAAAGACGTACACGATATAATCTTACAGCTTTCAAACACAAAGATCATCTTGAGGACTGATAAGAGCCAGTTATCATCACTAGATATTCCAGGAGAATATCGCGACCTTATCCTGAGAGCAGGGGATCGTGTAGGTCTCCTAAAGACCCATGCACTTAGAATGGGATATGTTACTTTCAGGACGACTCTGCCGATAGCAGGCCACTACGACTTGTCTGCACTCTGATGTAGAGACCTATATACATGTATTATTCTTTGAAGAAACGTGATAATCGATAAAAATAGGAGAACCATTAGTGACAGTGTTACAGCTTGGACACTAATATAGTATAGGAGAGCTGTGCCTGCAAGCCATAGGACCCTTTCTGCTCTCTCAATTATTCCAACACCCTCCATCTTTAAACCGAGTGACTCGGCCCGGCTCCTCGTGTAGCTTATGAGCAGAGAGAATGATAATAGGAACCCGATGAGATAGGGATTCACGCCGAGGGCAAGGTATGAGAGTATATAGAATGTATCGGACAATCTATCGGTTGTCGAGTCTAGGAAAGCGCCGAATCTGGAGACTGTACCAGTGATCCTAGCTAGTGCTCCGTCTAATGCATCGAATAATCCGGATAAAAGTATCATTATTAGGAATAATGGTATTGAACGCCAACAATACATTGCTAGAAAAGCTATGCCTGAAACTAGTAGTGATGAGAGAGTTATAGTGTTGGGTCCTACACCTATGGATGCAAGACCCGATGCTATTTTCTCGAAAAAGTTCTTGACCTTACTTCTTAGTCTCGTCAGCAAAACACTTTACACCACATACGTCCATGCAGATTTTCTTCATCACTAGCGCGTCTTTTTCTAATATGGGGCTCTCACTGATAAAGACGCCGTCCACTCCTGTCTCAACTATTCCTCTACATACATGAAGGAATTCCGGCCCGAAATCAGTGTCGTCCAGGATATGATGTACCCGTTCACCACCCTTCCCGTACTCTATCCTCGAGAAATGCATGTGTAAGGGTTTCACGGCCCAAGTGCCTAGTTCTCGTTCTATTTTTTCTATGACTTCGATCACGTGATCGATGCTTGTTATGTGCTCGCCCATACTTCTAGCATGTAGATGCGCCCAGTCGATAACTGGTCTAGTGCCTTCAACGTTCCTACATATTTCTATTACTTCCTCAAGAGTACCTACCTGTGTGATCTTCCCGGTTGTTTCGGGGCCAAGCCATACTTCGTCCGCCCCTATGCTTTTCCTATACTCAACTACTGGCTGGAGATTATCTATTACCCATCTTAATGCTTCCTCGTATGAAGAGGCATCTTTATAATAGCCTGGATGGAACACGACAACATAAGCACCCATCCAGTGAGCTGCCTGGATCGATGCGTTGAGCCTCTTAATACTGTTCTCGATTGTTTTCTCCTTAGAGCTCGCCAGATTGATAAAGTAGGGTGCATGAAGACTCAATAATATATCGTTCTTCCTCGCTTCTTCGCCAAATAACCTGGCTTTTTCCTCATTGATCTTGACCCCTCTAACAGCCTCGTACTCCATAGCGTCTAAGCCCATCTCACGGAGTTTCTCCGGGATCCTGACGAGATCAATGTTTTTGAGCGAGATGGGTTTTCCCGCTGGCCCAAAACGTAGCCGCACCATATTTGATCCACCATGCCGTTCCATTTGCTTCAAGCAAAAACCGCTAGTTTAGTATTTAGAGTTTCCCTACTAACAAGAAATAGATTATATTCCGGCTTCTTTTAGCTTATCATATAGGATCGGACAATAGTTTTGTTTCTCTACTCCCAGTTTTTTCCACGCATTATAATTGATAAGCTTACACTTTACAAGGTCTTCCCCGTATATTACTGTATTGCCTATCCTTATTTCGGACGGTATTATATTCTCATAGAGTGTTACAGATAATCTATTATGTGCATCTATTATTCTCCTATGTATCTTGGAGTATTTTTGATCGCCACACGGCTCGCATATAGAGGCTTTTTTCATTTTAAGTTTTATTAGTTCGTCTTCAAGCGTTTCAAGCTCATATATTTGTATTAACTCGCGGTATTTTTCGAGCGTTGACATAAAGGAACTGCTCGCTAGGACAAGGTGTTCTGCTTCTTCATTACCCGGAATTATGATTGATGTTAAAGGTAATAGTTTTTCATCGGTAAGTATTCTTTCGAGATCCATCTCTTCTAAGAGATGTTCGTGTATTCTTTTATATGGTATACCCTGTAGTAGGAGCTCTATGATGTTTTTTGGATCAACAAGTAGTTCTGTGTATTTTAACCTACTCATATTCTCGGATATAGTTTTCACTATCGCGTTATCCACGGAAACTATTTTTTCATAGCCCTTCCTGATCTTATGTATTAATCCTTTCACATTCCACTTCTTATTCTTTACATAGTCCCAGAGCTCTGGCTGAGCCTTATCCAGAAGAGTGTTCAGTATAGCTAGATCCATTTTCATCGACAGCAGGGTTGTTTCCAGTTTTGCTCGTTCATTAATGCTGTTCATCAGAACGATCATATCTTTTACCGGCAAATAATACCTTTTAAGCTCATATATAACCGCAGAGCTAGGCTGTTCTACTGATTGATAGAATTCTGTCATAACACGGAATAATTGTACAGGATTATCACGGTCTATGAATGTATATGTAAATACTCCTTCGCTCAACGTGTTCAGATATATATCGTACATGAATATTATCTTTAGAAACGAACATAGTCTAGCAAGGACAGCATCTTTATCATTTATCGATGGAGTCATAATGATTAATCGAATTTTCTTATTAGCGAGCATCTCGATATTCCGGTTTATGTCTTCAAGAAGCGCTATGGCTACCCCTATATCGAAGCCCGATGACGCGTCTATTATGGCAATGTTTAGATCACCGTATGTTAATCCCTTTATGTATTTCTTCGCTATTATCCGTGCATACTCTATGTTTTCGTATCGGGAGACCCCAATACTGCGTGGAAGACTGACTATACCAATATCATCTACAAATATCTGTTTAATACTACTTGGTAGGTGCATGAGTTTCTTTACAATAGCTATTCTTATACCCGGAAGAATACCTAGTCTTCTGATAATAGTATCTGTTGTTATGATCAACCGGCTACCACCAGTTTACGGAAAGATTCGCCAGTCTCACGACAGCCTTGTCTAGCTTCTCAGATAGATCGTCTATTAGGTCACCGTATATTTCTATGCGTTTCATTAGTTTATCCCAAAGGCTTATGATGGATTCTTTACGGTAATACTTCAGGATCTCCATGTATGGTTCTGTAAAGTATATCTTAACATGTACTTCATCTGTATCAAGATCTTTAATGTAAATCTTAGGGTCTAGGGATGCACCATTAGAATCAAAGAATAGTACTTCACGTATTTGTTCAGGCTCAATACCGATCTTAGCGGAAACAGCTCTTATAATAGGCTCAGAGGCTACGTCCAGAGTCTTAGTTAATTCAACAGAGTATTCATAAACACCTACGTCGTCGTCATTAACATAAGCTCTAAAAACAATTTGTTTCAATAAAGGCTCTAATTCGGAAATAATTATTCTGCCCAGCTCAACATCCTTGTATTTCATTATTATAGATGATTTCTTCCCAGCCATGTATCGTAGTTCATAGTAATTAGCATAAATTGTTTTGAAAGGCCCTCTTATCTCGAATGAATTAACAGGAATTATTTCGAGAACAAACAATGATGTATTACCGTAGACTTTAACCGTTACTAAATACTCTTTAGACAATTTACTAGTATCTATCGCAACCGCTACATAGGGATATTTTCTATCGAGTATCGCTAACAACACTAGGAATGATACTAGGAATACCGTTGCAATAGCATCTCCTAAGCCGACACCCTCTACTCTGACTGCACGATACCATGTTATACCCAGTATTGTCAATAAGAATATAATCGATGAAATAATCGTTGAGCGGATATATCCCATCACAAGGCCGTAACGACTGGTCAACACAAGGAAAGCAACTAGTACAACGCCGAAAACAAATAAACAGGTAATAACCAGCGATAACTCCCCACTATATCCGAGGGAAACAAGCATGTTCTCAATAATAAAAGGCTTAACGCCTACATACACATTCCCAACAATACAAAGCAGTAAAGCAACAAGCAAAAGACCAGAGTAAACAACACCTCTAAGAACAATAGAAACACCAGGTGTAAACAGCCTGGAAAAACTAGTCTCAACACGCACAACTATCCACCATAACACTGTTCTTTTCACATAGAAGTAGACACACATCGTTTTTAAGCTTAAAACAAAGCAACTATACCCGAGGAATCATAAACCTCCTCATTAAGAGCTCCTGTACATTCTTAACATCCAAGGTCCAATCCTTACGCTCCTGGTCAAAGTTAAGATAAGGAATAGTAAATCGTACAAAAGTTCCTGGCAGAAATTCATATAGTTTATAATTTACTACATACCCTTTTCTATGCAGATAATCCAAGAATTTTAAAAACTCATACACTCTAAGCTGAGGCACAGCCACTTGAACAGATATAACAAATTCATAATTTTGATCACGCATAATCTCATCAGGTATACCAAAATTAATGCTTAGAGAATAGTCAAAGTTTTTAAAGAAGTTAAAAACACGAACAGCATTACCTAGGTCATATACAAATAGGAAAACACCTAGGAACTTAAATAGAAAAGATGAATAAATATTTGTTTTTAAAAATATACCACGTATTATTCTTTTGTTATTGATATGATTATTCAGATGTTTCAGAATAATTCTTTGCGATATAGGATATTTTTTAGAAATATCTTGAACTGTTGTAAAGGCATCAATATCATACTCTTTAAGTATGATAAGATCTACAGCATCGTAAGGCGAAGAAAATTTCGAGTTTATTTCATCAACTATATGTTTGAACATTATATCATCTAATTCACTATTCTCAAACATTTCTACTATTTCATTGAATAGAAAACCATGTATGAATTTATGTAAACCAAATGGCGCCTTGTGAAATATTGGTTGATTACGCGTGTTTATATAGAAATGAACAAACGTTCCACGATGAGATCTATCTAGTTTACTAGTTATGAATCTATTTATTTTTGATATAAGTTCATCTCTTAATTTATATGGTACAAAATAAGTAAGAGATGTACCAATAGGATTAAGTGTTATCGAATAGTTGTTAAGCCATGCTATAGTTTCATCATTTCTTACAATATCAAAATCAATCATCTCAGGTATATGTATGAAGTACTTGTACAATCCTATCTTTTTCATATTAATATTCACTGTAAACTTGAAATTATTACGTTGAAGTTTCCTTACATATGAATAAACAAGTCTTTCCTTAATTCCTAGTTCTTTAGCTATATACGAATAATAACCAATACGAGTTACTCTAGTTAACTCGTCAATAAACTCTCCTAAATCAGTACCACATATCATTGAAAGTTTTCTAACACTCTCTTTAAATGTTTTTATATATCTCCTCTCTAAATCTTCAGCACTCTTATACAATATATACACCACATGTGTTCTAAAACATGTATTCTAAATCATACCGGCATACGGTAAATTATGTCTTCAAGCAATTTAATGTTATATTTTGGATACTATTTATTTTCCAATATTTCTTACTTTAAAAATGAATCTCGACACGAGGTGTATGAAGCGTTGAGCAAAAGCGATACGCCTAATATAAAGGTAGTAAAAGATGTTGAGCTATTCAAGGGCCTCAGATTCAATGTTATTAGAAGAACGCTGGAAATAGATAATAGACGTGTCGAGCGAGACGTAGTAGTTTTCCCCGAGTCTGTCATAATACTACCAGTATTGACGTCGGATAGAATTATTCTGATTAAACAGTATAGAGCAGCTATCAATGATTACATCTACGAAGTACCAGCGGGCGTCGTAGAAAAAGGAGAACTACCCAAAGACGCCGCCAGAAGAGAACTCGTTGAAGAAATAGGGTATGAGCCCGGAGAGCTTATTCCACTGGGATACTATTATCCTGTACCCGGTTATAGTACGGAGAAAATGCATTTCTTCATCGCTAGAAAACTCGAATATGTTGGAATGAGGCCTGAGCCATACGAGGTAATAACGCCTACAGTCGTCAATTTATCAGACGCCCTAGACATGATCAAGAACAACCAAATAGTCGATTTGAAAACAGCGACGCTCATCCTGTACTATGCGAACTTCTTCTGGAAAGACTCGCTAGGTGAAGACTAATGTCATCCGACGATACCAGTTCTCTTAAGAAAATCCTACACATATCTGTTCTCTTCGAAGGACCTAGTGATTGGACAACAAGGGAATACATTGAAATAATAGATGAGTACTTGATGGAGCGTCTCGCAATAATGCTGAACAATGTATTATCGCCATATGGATTTGAAGCATCCGTACGTGATGATATAAGTGAATGCGACATAGTAGGAGAAACCCCGGGCTGTAAGGACACTGTTGTGGTTGAGCTCTATTCTCCGGGCTCGTCTCATCCTACTTATTATGTTATTTACCGCCGTAGAATAGGGGACAATACCTACGAGTTCTACCTTAAAAATGTTTTAAAGGCCTAATCAAAATTTTGTTTTTAAATCTTTTGCATATTGATGGATTTTTTCATTAAGCGAACATACAGGTAAGATCGTTTGCATAACTATTCTTGACCAAAAATGAGCATCAAAACCCTAATCAAAACATTCAAGAAGAGGAGATCAACCATGACCACAATCAGACCCGAAAACCTACTCGGTCCCAGACCAGGCGGCGATCCCGTACCGGATGACCCCATATTATAACGGGGTTTTCCAAAACCTTTTTCTCAATACAAACATATTTTTAACACACATCCACATTACCCCTTCTCATAATATGTAAAAAGTTCGAGAACGAGTAATTCTTTAATATATTGTTAACGACACATTAAATCCGAAAATCTGACGAGAAAAGGAGAACAATACACTGATTACATTCAAAAAGTGGAAGTGAAACATTATGTCTTCCTTAATGAGGGTTAGGGCTACAAAGATTGAACTGATAAAGCTTAGGAGACGCAGGGATCTTGCTAAGAAGGTTCACAGAATCCTTAGGGAGAGGCTAACAATACTTGTTAATGAATTCCTTACCCGTGTTAAGGAGGCGTATAATTTCCGTATGGAGCTAAACAAGTATATTACATCGGTTTATAATAAGGCGATATTGTTAACGAGTATTTATGGTGATAAATCGTATTCCTATCTCCGTTCTTCAATGAAGAGAAGTGTTAGGGTATATGTAGGCCATGAGAACATCATGGGTGTCCGCTCCATTAGCGCTATTGTTAAGGAGCCGGAGATCCCTGTATCCCTGGCGCCTGGTCTTGACGAGTTTTCGAGAGAGGCTGTCAGGATCATCACGATGATAATTGATCTCGGCAGGACTGAGCAGGCGATAATAAGTCTTGGTAGAGAAATAGGGAAGACGAAGAGAAAGGTAAATGCTTTAGAATATATTGTCATACCCAGGCTGGAACGGACTATTCGTTATCTCTCAATGAAGTTCGAGGAGAGGGAAAGGGAGGAGAAAGCCAGGCTGAAACGTGTCAAGAGCATGCTTGAGAAAAAGCGTGGTAAGACATGAGCTTTAACCATGAATACGATGAACTTATACTTAGGGTTCTCCGGGACGAGCTCCGTCTGATAAATAAGCATTTACCCTATAGGCGGGCTAATCTATGTGATCTCATTAAAATGAATCCACCCTACATAGTTTTACGGGATGGCACGACGCATTTGATCGATAAGCGTGAACTGGAATTACTGGCTAAGACGCTTGGAGAAAAAGCATGTAAGCTCCAGATACCAATCATTATTGAGTCCTCACCCTCTCTCGGCGAAGGCGTCTATAGGATTAGGGATCCGGTTGCTGCTCTAGCTGTAGCTAAAATCCTCGGGCTTGAATATGATGGAAAAGGAGAGCTTATATTTTATAGGCCTCAATTATATGAATTACGAACACGCTTGAGAACAACTACTACGATTATTTTTACACCTACATGAAATCAGCGTTAGATGGTGTAAGCTATTGAGCGGACACCTCAATATAGAGGAGATCGAGAAAGAAGCAGATAAGATCATAGAAGAAGCCAGGAGAAAAGCCGAAGAAATAATAAGAGAAGCTAGACGTAAAGCCGAAGAGATCCTCTCGGCACCTATACCGAAAGAAGAATTTGAGAAAGAAGCTGAGAAAATCGTCGAGGAAGCGAAGAAAGAAGCGGAGAAGATTCTTAACGAAGCATACGCGCGGGCGGAAGAAATCAGAAGGACAGGTAGGGAAAAGATAGATCAAGCTGTTCAAGAACTCGTGCGCCACGTTGTGGGTGCCGAGTAATGTTTCCCATTATCCTCAACAAACCAGTAAGGATGCTGAAAGCAGAGATTATTGTTCCTAAGATAAATCTACGAGACACTATAAGGATCCTGCAGAGCGCCGGGGTAATCCAGGTAACGAAAGCATCGGAGAAAGAAGCGGAGAAATACTTGGAAGAATATGAGAAGGCACACCACACCCTGGAGATAATAGATTCTATACTTAGCCGTAGACGCGGCAAAGTGTATCTCGTGAGCTTAACTCCTATGGATATTGAGGATCTAAGCATATCAAAGATCAGTAGTGAAGTCGACAAGATATATACCGAGATACAAGTACTCGAAGATAATCTGAGAACAGAGCTAACACGTCTAGATGAAGTAACAGAGTATCTGAAGATCCTCTCGCTACTCCCGAGCGATTACCTTGTAGGAAATCTCCAGTATGAGGGCCAGCACTATGTATCATCCACCTATTATGGTAGAGCTGAGGCTGTAGAACAATTCATCGCAGAAGCTAAACCTATCATATTATTGAGGACTTGCCATGAAGGAATATGTGTTGTCAACTGCATCACGAAAAAAGCTGAATACCATAGAACAAGAGATATAGCGCTTAACCTAGGATTATCATATCTTTCGCTGAACAAATACGTGGATGAAAATGTTAAGACCGTTAAGGATCTCGTCGAAAGACTGACCAGGATCTCCGCAGAGACCAGGCAACACATAGATGAGATTAAACAAAAAATAGAGAGGATCATCGATGAGAACGGCGAATATCTTGCAAAATACAAGGTTATCCTCGAGAACATACTGGAGAGGCTTGAGACCATAATTAAATCGCTGAGTACCAAGTACATGGCTGTCTTAAAGGGATGGGTGCCTGTAAAACTCAAGGATAGACTCGTGAATATCCTGAGGGAAAACGGTATCGCTGCTTATATAGAGTTCAGAGAGCCGAGTGAAAATGATAAGCCTCCCACGCTCCTCGAGAACCCGAGAGTGATCAGGTGGTTCGAGCCTATAGTTAAATTCCTGGGTGTTCCCGATTATAGAGAATGGGATCCCACCCCGATAATAGCGTATTCTTTCGCTTTATTCTTCGGTATAATGCTCGGTGACATGGGGTACGCTATAGCGATAATACTCGCGGCAATATACTTGCTGGACAAGTTCACCAATGATCCCGAGAGCAGAGACTATGTATACTTCAAGAACTCCTTAATAGTGTCAAGCATCGTGGGATTCGTAATAGGTGCTCTTGGTGGCTCGTTCTTCGGTAATACACTTAAAATCTTCGGCTTAGGCTTCCAGTTTACAGACATATTCATAAACCCGCTCAAATTCCTGGCCCTTGCAATAATTATCGGGCTCATACATGTAAACATTGCTCACGCTATAACGCTTGCTAAAGCCATAAAACACCACCAGATAGGCGATGCACTTAATGAGATAGGTCTCTTCATAGGCGAGGCTTTCGGAATACCATATATAATGTATAAGGTGCTCAACACACCTATACCGGGAATACCGCCGTACATGTACAATTACCTGCTCTACGGCGCCTTCGTAGGCATAGCCTTGATCGTTATAGGGACTATCAAGAATCTAGGAGGCCTAGGACTACTAATGTGGCTGTTCAGCATAACGGGACTACTTGGAGACGTTCTAAGCTACAGTAGATTAGCCGGCGTAGGTCTAGCCACGCTCTACCTAGCTTCAAGCTTCAACCTACTAGCCCAGATGGCTCTAGGCGGTGTACAGGCATCACTACCATCGATAATCGGATTAGTTATTGGAGGAATAGTCGCGATCATGATCGCTGCGTTCGGCCACATACTAAACACGGCATTATCAGCACTGGGAGGATTCATCCACTCCATACGTCTTTGCTTCGTAGAGTTCCTCAGTAAGTTCTATGAAGGCACAGGCTACCCGTTCGAACCCATAAAGATAATACTTAGAAAGAGAGTTGTTATAGAGTAGCTATAAATGATTAATTGAATTTTCTTCAAAAAGCTAAGTTTTTCTACCTCTGCAGTGTGAATACATTATTTCGACTACACCTATCACAGTTTGCATGTGAGGTCATATAATATGGACGTTCTAGCCCTAGGACTTGCTTATGCAGGCGCAGCACTAGCACTACTTGGAGGCCTAGTAGGCTCGTCGATAGGAATAGGTAAAGCAGGTGCTGCTGGTACTGCAACACTCGCAGAAGATCCACGCCAGTTCAGAAACGTATTCCTACTAGCAGCACTGCCGATGACACAGACATTCTATGGATTAATCGTCCTGATACAGTTCGTGAACTTCGTCAAAGGACACCTATCAACCCTAACATTATCGACTGGACTAGCAATACTAGGCCTAGGCCTAGCCGTTGCAGGCGCCGAGTTATTCTCAGCATGGTTCCAAGGAGTGATATGTGCGTCTGGTATAGCAGAACTACCCAGAACCAAGGGTAGGATAACCTTCAACGCACTAATCCTCGCAGTCTACGTAGAGCTAATGGGCATACTAGGCATGGTATTCGGGCTGATGGGCTTATCACTCATAGGCTGAGGTGCCTAAATAGTGTCTGCGGAGATCACAGGGCTCGACGAGCTGAGGAATAAGATACTGGAAGATGCGAGGAGAGAAGCAGATAAGATCATAGAAGAAGCCAGAAGAAAAGCCGAAGAAATAATTGAGGAAGCAAGGAGGAAGTACGAGGAGAAAGTAAGGAAGGAAAGAGAGAAAATAATAGAGAATGCGAAGATACAGGCACAGATCATTAGATCGGATGCTAAGAGGCAGGCCAGAATCATACTTAGCAAAGCCAAGTACGAGCTGATCGAGGAAGTATTCAATAAGAGTAAGGAAGTCATAGCTGAGCGCAAAGGCTTCGACATATATAAGTCCATAGAGAATCTTCTGAGAGAAGCATTCGAATACATAGATCCCCCTGACATTGCAAAGATCATTGTTCACGAAAAAGATCTTGATATAGCTAACAAGGTAGCCAGATCACTGGGTCTTAAAGCAGATATTCTCATAAACAAGGAGATCCTCGGCGGCGTGATAGCCGAGTCTAAAGACGGTAAAACAGTCAATAACACATACGATGTTAGGCTTGAACGTGCAAAAACAACGCTAGTACCTATCATCGCTAAGATACTATGGGGTTGATGCAAAGAATTGCATGATGCATACTACCGGTACTCAAGGATCAAGAACATGCTTGACAAGATTGTTACGAGGAAAGAGCTAGATGAGATGCTATCTCAAAGAACAATCGCCGACGCCATCAAGATCATCGGAAATAAGCCTGTTGGGCTAAAACTATATGAATCAATCAAAACGGGGAAGAAAAGCCTACGAATACTGACTAGAATTATCGCTGAGCTAAACAATGAACGTATATCATTGCTCAAGAAACTATGTGAGAAAGACTCTATCGTAATAGATGCTTTCAACGAATTGTTTGATGTCATAAACATTGCTGTTATGACTGGCTATGTGATGAAAAACCTCAAGCCGGAACCACTATATCCGATCGGAAATGTTTCATTGCTTGATATTGAACAGGTTAGAGACGTGAACGAGTTCGTGGAGAAGCTCCCATACGAGCTACACGCTTATGCTTCAATGATAGCAGAGCATACCGGAGGAGGCTATGCAGCCATCACCTATGGTTTTTCACTGCTGAAAAAGAGAGACAGGATACCTGAGGGCTTGGCCCGTAAACTCTATGGATTATACCATGACTTACTGCTTCTCAAGGCCTGCAATATGTTGGAGAGAACACCTGAGATCCTGCCATCATTATACACTCTTACCAGAGATGAGTTCACCAATGCTTGTTCCTCGGCCAAGGACTTGGACAACCTAATAACGATAACAAGGTCTTTAAACCCCATAGTCAACGGCTTCGCAGAAATACTGAACGATATGAAAAGACTGGATCGCTCCATTATACCGTTCGACCTAGCCGTTTCGCTATATGTTTCAAATATAGCCGCAAAAACAACGACAACGACTCCTAGCGACGCCGCAGCTAAAACCTATGTGTTGTTCATAGGCGAGTCTCTACTGGTCCGCGCCGTACTTGCAGCTATAGAGGCTGGAACCCTTGTATCGGAGCTGAAGGAAATCATCGATAAATGGTGGTTGCTATGACTGCTCCTCGAGAGAAGAAAGTACTAGTTATCGGGGATCCCTTCCTATGCCTAATCGGCGCCGCTGCTGGCACTGACTACCTGGAATTTACTGGGAGATGCGATGAAGTCGAAGAGATCATTTCTAAGAAACACGGCGAGTACGGAGTTATCATATTATCCCGCACAGCTACAGAGAAATGCGGTAAGATTATCGATGAATTCAAGGAACGATATAGTAGTATATTATTCATAACAGTGGAGTCGCCGAAGATAATGGCAGAAATTGATCCTAAGAAATACTATGAGGAAATGATAAGAAAATACATAGGACTCAAAATATCTATATAGTTTTTAAGCACGGCTACATCCCCATGTGTTAATGCTTACATACATGCTTAAGGCGTGATCATATATGGTTGTGAGAGGTCATGTATACAGGGTTTCGGGCCCCCTCGTGATAGCCGAGAATATGAGGGGGTCAAAGGTATACGAGGTAGTCGAAGTAGGACCTGATAGGCTTATAGGAGAGATCATAGGTGTCGAAGGCGATAAGGCGATCATCCAGGTATACGAGGACACCACAGGCCTGAAAGTTGGTGACGAAGTTATAGGGACAGGCTATCCTCTCGCCGCAGAGCTGGGGCCAGGGCTTATAGGCTCTATTTATGATGGTATCCAGAGACCTCTCCCTGTGCTCGAGAAACTTGTAGGGTTTTTCATCAAGAAAGGAGTGAAAGCCGCACCTCTTCCAAGAGAGAAGAAGTGGCATTTCATACCGCTTGTTAAGAAAGGAGATAAGGTAGGCCCTAACGATTATCTCGGCTACGTCCAGGAGACCGAGACCGTTAAGCACTACGTTATGGTACCGCCTAACATGCATGGTGTTATCGAGGATATAGTGCCGGAAGGAGACTATACAATCACTGAGCCCATAGCGAGGATTAATGGTAAGGATGTAACAATGCTTCAGAAATGGCCTGTCAGAAAACCTAGACCGTACCGGGAGAAACTCGAGCCCAGCGAGCCCCTGATAACGGGGCAGAGAGTCATAGATTTCTTCTTCCCGCTAGCAAAGGGTGGAAAAGCAGCCATACCTGGAGGATTCGGTACCGGTAAAACTGTTACTCTACAACAGCTGACCAAGTGGAGCCACGTAGACATAGCAATCTATGTTGGATGCGGTGAAAGAGGAAACGAAATGGCAGATGCCCTACACAGCTTCCGTAAACTAGTCGACCCCAGAACAGGCAAACCCCTAGTAGAGAGAAGCGTATTCATAGCCAACACTAGCAACATGCCCGTAGCTGCAAGAGAAACAAGTATCTTCCTGGGAGCAACGCTCGGCGAATACTTCAGAGACATGGGCTACCACATACTAATGGTTGCGGACTCAACGAGTAGATGGGCCGAGGCAATGAGAGAGATTAGTGGACGTCTAGAAGAACTACCAGGTGAGGAAGGCTATCCCGCCTACTTGGGTTCAAGGCTGGCCAGCTTCTACGAGCGCAGCGGGCACGTCATAACTCTTGGTAAGCCGGAACGGAGAGGAAGCCTTACGATCATGGGTGCTGTCTCGCCTCCAGGAGCCGATTTCAGCGAGCCAGTAACCCAGTCTACTCTAAGAATAGTCAGAGCACTCTATGCTCTAGACGTGAACCTAGCCTATAGGAGGCATTACCCGGCGATCAACTGGCTCACAAGCTATAGTCTCTACGTAGACAACGTGACTGAGTGGTGGCATAAAAACATTGATCCCGAGTGGAGAAGCCTCAGAGAGAAAGCACTAGCTATCCTACAGAAAGAGGCGGAGCTAGAAGAACTAGTACGTCTAGTAGGAGCCGAAGCACTCCCCGAAGAAGACAAGCTCGTCCTAGAGGTAGCACGTATGATTAGAGAGGACTTCCTACAGCAGAACGCTTTCCACGAGATCGACACTTATTGTCCGCCTAAGAAAGCATCTATGATGATGAGAGCCATACTGCTATTCTACGATCTAGGACTCGATGCTATCAAGAAAGGAGTAACTGTCGATAAGATCAGGGAGATGAAGTCTAGGGCGAGAATAGCTAGGATGAAAGAGTTCCCGAACAAAGACTTCGAGCCGTACTTTGAAGAACTATACAAGTTCATACGCGATGAATACTCCAAGCTCATCGAGGAGGTGCATGTATATGCCTAGCACATCTCTAGCCATTAGAGAATCCCCTGGCCTATATAAGGCCCAGGGAAGCCTGATAATAGCCGAGCCGATGAAGGGTGTAAGTTACGGCGAAGTAGTCGAGGTCCTACTGGGCACGGGCGAGACCAGGCTCGGCCAAGTAATAGATGTCGGTAAAGACGCTGTCGTTGTACAGGTTTTCGGCGGTGTCAGCGAAGTAGACATGCACCACTCCAGGATAAGATACCGTGGCGAAGCCCTCAAACTACCAGTAGGCATCGATATGCTCGGAAGAATATTCGACGGCCTCGGAAGACCCATTGATGGAGGCCCACCTATTGTTCCCGAAGACTACCAGGATATAAATGGCTCTCCATTAAACCCGGCATCAAGACTGCCGCCGAGCGAGTTCATCGAGACAGGAATATCGGCTATAGATGGGCTGAACAGCCTGGTTAGAGGACAGAAGCTACCAATATTCAGCGGCTCAGGGCTACCGCACAACA
>JAMOVL010000070.1 GCA_027067785.1 Desulfurococcales archaeon
ACGTAGCGTATCCTTTCCCTCTCTTCTCGCTGGGCACAACATCTGCTATGAATGCATAGATTACAGGGCTTATTCCGAGGAGAGCTACACCGAATATTATCAGGTATGCCATTATCTCAATATAGCCTCGTCAATACTAGTATGAGTGAGACGCCCATAGCAAGGCCTAGAACCAGTAATAGTCTCCGCCTGCCGAGCTTATCCCCTAGAACACCTCATAGAAACATCAATGCAAGCCCTATGAAGCCCGGCACGGTCTTAAGGAATCCAGCGTATAGTCGCCAAGTCTTCTCTGTCCCAGGTATGATCCCCTCCTTGTGCAGCGTATCAAGTATTAGAGCCAGCATATAGTTTCCGGAAAAGTAGAAGAGAACTATCAGAGCGAGAAATAAGAGTATCAGCCCTGTTCTTACCTTAGCCAAAATATCACCCGAGATACTTCTTGAAGAAACCGATAACTCTCTCCTTGTACTCCTTAGGATGAACCTTTATCGATCTAACGTGGCCGCTGTCGATAACCCATAACACGGTGTTGGGATTGGTCTTTCTCAGCGCCTCGTAAAACCTCTTGATCTCATCTAGGGCGACGGGATCATCGTTCCTACCAGTGATGATCATGAACGGTATCTTTATCTTCGAAGCATACTTGTACATAACTAGATCCTCTATATTAATACCAGCCTTGGACGCTGCGAAACGGACTATCAGGGGATATACTGCAAGCAATAATGATCGGAGAACTCCTTTCATCCTCATAATCCATCTCCGCCCAGAAGCAGTAATGTCTATATACGGGCTATCAGCGACTGCAGCATTGATCCTTTTGTCTTTGGCCGACAACATTATCGTAACCGCACCGCCCATGGAGTAGCCAATAACCCCTATCTTCTCAGCTTTACCGGGTTTCTCCTTCTTCAGCCAATCAATTATTCTAGTATAGTCTTCCACCTCCTTGACACCTAATGTCGTTATTTCTCCATCGCTATCACCATGTGCTCTAAAATCAAAGGCTACCACGTTGTATCCGTTCCTAGCGAGAAGATCTATTACAGGCTTCATATAATCCTCATCATACTTTGACGCCGTATAGCCATGTATGGCGATAATAGTTGTGTTCGAGCCCTTATTGATAAACCAGCCTCTAAGCGTTAAACCATCACTTGTCTCCACGGATACTTCTTCATAGTCATGTCGTAGATCTTTGGGTGTCCATTTCCTTTTCAGCCTTGGCGGGCTGAGTAACTTCGAAGCAGCAGCCCTAGCCAATCCACTGAGAAACAATATAATAGCTCCTATTGATAGCTATAATTACACCAGCAACGATGAGAATACCTGGCAAGGACTACGCACCGATAATAAAATCTACAGCGAAGAAATAAATTCTCTTTGTAAACCAATACCGTATATAGGTGTATAGATTGAAGCCCATTCTCATAGGACATAGGGGTTTTCCAGCAAAATATCCGGAAAAACACTATCGCCTCATTCCTCGCAGCATTATATTATGGTGCTGATAGGGTGGAGCTTGACGTATGGCTTGATCGAGATGGAGATCTAGTTGTAATACATGATCCCGACCGAGCGCGTAGCCGGAAAGAAACTAGTTGTCAAAGTATCAAGCACAGCCGGGCTGAAAAGCCTCGATCTAGGGCTAGCCCAGAGGATCCCACTACTAGAAGAAGTACTCAAAGCCCTACCCCCATCAATCCCGTTATTCGTTGAAATAAAAGATGTAGAAGCATCGATCCCAGCCTACGAGCTAATAGAGAGGTACAATAGGCTAGATAACACGATGTTCATAAGCTTCCACCCTGAAGCACTCGAAAAGATAAGGATGAAGAGTAGCGAGGCCAAGCTGGGATTCATAATAGGTAGTCTCGAAGCAGCTGAGAGAGCTCCCGAGCTAGCAATGAAACTAAAATTACAGGCGATAGCACCGCCAGTACAAGGAGCAAAATATATCGGAAAGGAAAAATTCGTCGAATACCTCAAGAGGATCAAAGAGATGGGGCTATACACGGCCGTATGGGTTGTAAATACTGAAGAGGAATACAAACTAGTAAAAGATATCGTTGATGCTATCATAACTGATAATATCAAGTACATAAAGAAGCTTCGCAGATAAAAGATTTCCAGAAATAACTAGCTCGAACCTTATTTTAAGACGTGATGAAAGTACCCTCAGACGACTGGCAGTATCCGGGATGAAGAACCGGAATTATACTGATCCCTATCAGCCGCTCTTCTCCTTGACCCTACTATATGGGTCTTCAAGAAAGAATCCCTTCCTGCACTTAGGGCATATCACGAGAATAGGTCTTTCCCGTTCCTCATGTAGTACCTCGTGGTCAGCCATGTAAAGGACAGACTCATACATATAGTCGAAATCCCCGGGATTACCCTCATAACCGCAGAAGGGACATTTTATTCTTCGAACCAAGACCATCACTTCCTTTTTATAGGATTATGCTTTTACACTTATATTTTATCCGAAGATTATTAAGAAACTATTTCAAGAATTATGTAGGAGTAAAGTATTTTTACTAATTTATATTTTGAAATAGTTTCAAGGTGCTTCGAATGAGCAATGTAAAGCAGTTACAGAACATTGTATTTACAGCAGCAGTTTGCGCAATCACATCCATAACTGCTCAGATAAAGTTTAATCTAGGCCCTATTCCTTATACTATGCAAAATGTTGGTGTTATTCTGGCAGGGCTCCTGCTACCACCACTATATGCAGCTACTTCTATGATTTTATACGTATTCTTGATATTTATAGGGCTGCCACTTGCTGCTGGTTTTACTGGTGGCCCTTCCATTGTACTAGGTTATTGCGGTGGATATCTATTCGGCTTTATTATATCATCATTTCTAATGTCTCTTCTAACTCGTTGGTATCTTAGATATTGTACCAGAAGTCTTGACGAGATTAACAGGAAAGATTTCATAGTGCTACTTGCACTATCATTTATCGCCATATTGCCGACTTATTTGCTTGGATTCATAGTGTTTTATCATTATGCCCTTCCGAACACTTCTCTTTATTTATGGTCGATAAAGGTAACGTCATGGCTAGGGTTTAAGCTTCATGGGATAGTGGCGCTGTTTATTGCTTCAGTACTGATATTCATTCCTCAAGATCTTTTCATGGATCACGTGATTGCAATCATTGTTGCAAGAGAAATTGCGAGAATAATTAAAATTCGGGGCGGATATATTTGACCAAATGCGCTGTAATGGCGGAGAACCTCACTATAAGAATTAACAATACCAGTATTATTGCTAACTTAAGCTTCTGCATACCTTACAGTTCGATAACATTAATCAGCGGGCCATCTGGTTCAGGAAAAACAACTCTTCTTAAAACAATAGCTGGTCTAATACCTGTGGTATATTCACGATATAGTATCTCTGGTCGGATCAAAACTCTAGGATTAAAGCCGCCACAGGCATTAATGAGAGGATTAGTTTCATATATTCCACAAGATCCTTTATCATTTTTTATAAGCGCATCTGTGAAGTCAGAACTACGATTTATTAAACAAAATATTCCATTACTACAACCAGTGCAAAGCAAACTTATTCACGAACTATCGGACGGTCAAAAATATCATTTGCTAATCTTTTCGGCATTATCTAAAGCTAAAGTGATATTACTCGATGAACCAACATCGCATATAGATCCTTGGATCTTGCAGGAGATCATGCACCAATTAGAAAGGTTTTGTGATAACAATAGAGTAGTAATTATTGTGGATCATAGGGTGAGTCTTTTGAAAAAATATGTTGATCAACACATTATCCTTAAAGGAAATGCATGGAAAATTGCTAATTGGAGAATTAAAAGCCCTCTCTTCCCAGAAACAAACAATGATACTACAGGGGAAGTAATTACATTACGTAATGTAAGCGTTTCTTTTAATGGCAATCCAGTATTAAAAAATATTAACTTAAATGTCATAGAAAAAACACTTGCTTCTATTATAGGAAAGAACGGTTCAGGAAAAACAACTCTGCTTCGTGTAATTGCGGGTCTAGAGAAACCGATTAAAGGAGAAGTTAATGTTTGCGGTAGAATTTTCTATATACCTCAGTCTCCGGTGTACTGGTTTTCGACAAATACAGTAGAAGATGAGATAAAGTTATTCAGGCGTTTATGGAATACAGATATCAGTGTTAAGCAGACGTTGGAAATATTCGGTCTTAAGCATTTAATTAAAAGAAATCCGTATGCTCTTAGTGTAGGCGAGGCACGCAGACTATCTTTGGCCTTAGCATATGTATCTGGTGCTGATATAATATTGGTAGATGAACCGACTCTAGGAATCGATGAAGAATCCAAGGAAACATTAAAGACTGTTCTCTCAATGATGAGAGCGAATAGAACAATAGTTGTAGTAACACATGATATCGCTTTTGGAAGCTCATTTGCAAAAGTTTATCGTCTTCGTGAAGGGCGTATTGAATGCTACGAATATTTGTAGGGTTAGCAAAGATCTTTTCGTATGTCTTTGCGATCGGACAAGCACGTATGCATGTACCGTTCTATGTAGCAGTCTTAATTCTCATAATAGTGTCAATATTGTTTTTTTATCTTCCATCAGCCTTAGTAGTGTCGGTAGAATTAATTCTTTCAGTAGTGATAGTGATCGTTAGAGGTTATAAGATTATTGTATATACAACGGCTGCATTTGCTTTATTTATAATGCCATATGTTATGCTAGCGATATCCATACAGTTTATTCTAAAAATTATGTGTTTACAAACTATCATTAGAAATACCCTAACAATGTTTGGATTATTTCTTTTAGGAACTCTAATATGTGGTGTACTGGATATTGATGAAGTAATAATTGTTAGTAGAAAGTTTTCTATTAACTTAGCCATGTTGCTAGCTCTTGTGATAAAATTCTACTATTTTTCAACATTGTCCTTACAACAAATAATGGAAATATATAGTGTTAATATACCAGCCGATAGTTTTTATGAACGAATTAAACGGTTTGTATTAATTTGTAAAGCTGTAATATATTTAGTGTCGATTTCTGCTATTAATTCAGTAGAGGCAATTTATACACGTATGCCGCATTTCTGTGGTGTCCTTAATAATGAGGAGGGAAGAAATCGATAGAATTGTATTGGAGATTCTAATGAATGCCAAGGACGGCTTCGTTAGCGGTAAAAAACTTGCTTCACTAATTAATGTTTCGAGACCAACAATTCATAGAATTATTAACGATCTAAGGAGTAAAGGATATCTTATCGAATCAAATCCCCACAAAGGGTATAGATTGATCTTGGAAGATGACCTGAGACTTGCAAATTACTATATTGCGAATTTCCTGAAAGTCGAACGTGTAAAATATACTATAGTGTATCTTGAAAAATGTAGTTCAACACAAGATATTGCTGAATTACTGGCTAGACATAATGCAAACGAGGGTGTAGTCGTTGTCGCTGAAGAGATGACTCATGGAAAAGGAAGAATAGGTAGGAAATGGGAAGCAAGCAGAGGCGGATTATGGTTTACGGTTCTACTGAGACCTAAACATATCGTTAATTTATTAATTCTTAGTCTGGGCGCCTCCATTGCAGTTTGTCATACGATTAATGAATTATATGGTATTACCTCATGGGTAGGATGGCCTAATGAAATATTAGTAGGAAACAAGAAAGTCGCGGGTGTTCTTATAGAGGGCAAAATGGAAGCTGATATAATGCATTATGTTCTTGTTGGTATAGGAATAAATGTTAATAACTCTATTAGTGAAAGTCTAGCTGATAAGGCAGTCTCTCTTAGGGAGTTAATTGGAAAGAATCTTCCAAGAATGCCTTTATTTGCTACTGTTCTCTCCAGGCTTGACACCATATATAAGCTAATCGAAGAGAATAAGAATGATATAATAATTAAGAGATGGAGAAATCTATCTATAACTATAGGGAATAGAATCATCGCCTATACTGGAACAAGAAAAATTATCGGGAAGGTAGTAGATATTGATGAAAATGGTGCATTGGTAGTGGAATCTAACGGAAAAAAGATACGGGTTCATAACGGCCATATATACTATCTAGATCAAAATACTCGTTTTCCATGCACAAAAAACAATACTTTTCTCCTATGATTATGTACTGGTCTAGTCTCTAGGAAGTATAGTCTTAGACCATCGAGGTCTGGGGCTCCGTCTATGACGGGTATTATTTGATGTGTTCCTAGTAGGGTTGATCTAAGATGCGCATATGCGTTTCCATGTCTCCAGCCAGTAACTGGTATGTATTCCTTAATAAACTGGTCAAGTACATCCAGGATGTCTTTCCTGGCAAGTATCAGTGCTGGTGTAGCGCCGACAGCGTGTGCTTCTATGACGCCATATTCTATTTTTGCCTCAGTGATAACCTCATATAGTATATTTGTCAAATCATAATACTTCATGGGGCCATGAGTACGGAATTCAATCTCTACTGAATATACCTTCAAGGACAATCACTACCTCTTTATCGCCGGGCTCACGGCTGATATCGACGAGTATTGGGTGCTTGAAAATACCCTGGCATGTCTCACCGTCTCGGACTGGTATTGAAGCATTCTTACCATATAGGGCTTCTGCGACAAGGCATCGTTTTTCCTCCTCAATTTTCTCCAGAGCATCTTCTAGATCATGCATTAAGCCGGGCTCATACTCGGTCAATACTACTAGGCAGCACTTATCTCTAGCATATAGCTTCGCAATACCGTCTATGAGACCTTTACTCTTGATCATACGCTCTATTTCTCCCTGAAGATTAATCGCGGTATAGCCGTTAGAAGGGATCTTTATCTTTTCGACAATAATATCTATAGTTTTACTCATTTCTTCTCCTCTAACTTCTTGACTTTCTCTAGGAACTCATCTATTTTCTTAGTTAGTACATCGAGCGACTTGCTCCCCTCGAACTTGTCTTTAAGAACTATTTCGCCGTTCTTCACGTAGAGGAGATATGTCGTTGGAGAAGCGTGTACATCGTATTCTTTAAAGCTGTTCTTGGCTGCCTCAGAATCACAGTTCCTCGCGAACCAGCTACAAAGTATTATAACGAAATTGACGTTCTCCAGGTTTTTGCCTACGAGTTTTATGTAGGGATACCATGAGAGATCATATATTCTGCAGGCCGGGCACCTAGTGTTATCAAAGTATACTACGTAGACGCCGTCCTCTTTAGGCTTGAAGGCTTCACCATCTGTTCTAACAAGAACCCATTTGTCTTTTTTCTTATCGTAAATATATATTCCGTGAGGTGAATTTACATCAACTATGTCTAGCTCGATCTTCTCCTTGCTCACGGCTTTATCATCTCCGCTTCGAACAAGTTTTCTAGCGAGCTCTTCGAGTATTTTCTCCAGATCATTCTCAACCATATATGGTCTCACCTCTTTAACCGTACTGTTTAACTTATCTGCATACAACTACAGGTGCAGTCGAGATCAAGTATGAGGTAATCCCTTATTCCCTTCTCTTCGGCAAGCCTTAGGAAATCATATAGTCGGCTCACGGGGACTAGGTAGGTGCCGGGACAAAGGCGTATGCCGTCAACATGTTTTAGCACTCCTTGAGACCTGTACTTGCGTCCCTTGATACTGACAGTTGTCCCTAATAATGTCTTAGCGACTTTGGTTCTGGATTTCCTATCGATATCTTTCTTCAGTCTTACTATAGCGTATATCGGCATTTCTCAGCGCCGGTGTTACTTTTATGCAGCTAGTGGCATAAAAGGGTTTACTTCCCCTTACCAAGCCACTTCAATAAACCCTCATCACCCTTATCCTTTCTCCTCAAAACCTTCTCGACAAACCTATCACGCACAGGCTCATATACTTCCTTGTAGAAGAGCTGGGGATCACGTAGCACTGTCCTAGGAAACCTCTTAACATACTCGACCGCAGCTTTCCATGCCTCTTCAGGATTAATTCCGGCCTCCTCGAATCTCCTCAAGACATAGCGGTCGAAATCCTCGGGTCTCTGCTCAATACCTCCCATGACAAAATATCCTCTTGACGATACCTGTAGTTTTTCGCCGACCTCCTCGACGCGTTTCAACTCCCCGGTTACCCTGACACCATAAATTCTACCCCTAGGCCTATAAGCCGCAACACCCCTCTTGCCAGGCCCATAGTATTTTGCCCAAGCATAGAATATCGCCCGGTTCAAGCCGAAGCTCTTAGCTTTCTCAAGATCACCGGTTAACACATAGTATCTTGCGGCCTGAAGAAGAGCCATCACGGGAAACCGGCCAGGCTCAGAAGCTCTTTCAACACTAGTTGCTGATGTCCTGACAGGCTCAGAGACCTCTACTCCGAGCCTAGTCGCTCTGGCTTCTAGGAGACTATGCTTTCTAACCACACCTACATGTCTAACTGCCCTATAGATGAGGTCGTCGAGTCCTCCCCTATGGTATCTCCGCCAAGAACCTGGGTCATGGCGTGGCTGCTTGGGGTCACTCCACTCAAGCTTAAAGTTGTCAAGGTCTTCAGGCTTGAAGAACACTACTACTTTGTCAAGCCTCCGGTGAAGGCTTAGAGGCGCTGTGAATACCCTTTTCATGGATACCAGGTTCTCGATCTTGACCAGTCCACCGGATTCCCTGATAACATCTAGTAGTCTGGGCTTCAGAGCATCGAGGACATATTCTACAAGGCAGAAACCGATGTCGAGTGGATGATACTCTTTCAGAGGCTCATCAATGCATTTCTCGTTGAAACGAACATGTATTCCTGCGCCGCTCCAAGCGAAATAAGCGCATTCGCTGATATTGTTCTCCATAATGTATTCTGCGATTACCTTAGCAGCCCTAACAACATAGACATAATTCTTCTCGAGATTCTTCTCTTCGATCAGGTCTATGTCGATGAAAGGAGTGACGTTTTCCACGTTACCCGTGTATTTATTCATGACGTCTTCTCTTGTCTCGAGATTCTTGAAAATCTCTATGGTTCCATAGATGCTCCTAGGCTTGATGAAACCGTACCTCTTAATGATACGAGAAACGTCCCCTGGCTCTTTTATCACGAGGGGTTTATCGTTCTCCCATCGAACCCATTTCCTATTCTCTCCCTCTATACCGACCCATCTCTTCTTAAGGTACTTGGCTATCTCCTCCTGTATTCTAGGATCACTATAATACTTCGTCACATCCAAAACCGTCCACCCTAGAATATTATTGTGTATGATCTGATTTAAGCCCGGCAGGAAAGACAAGATTACCGTATTGATTCTTCAAGTATTTTCTTCATCATCCTAGCATTTGATAGCATCCAGTGGTTATTATTGAAGAAGACATAGATTTTTCTAGGCTTTAAAGAAACGATCTTCTCGGCATCTTCTCTCAGCTCTTCCCCGGTATACTCGTGTGCATACCAGTAGCTCCTACCATGCATTCTGAGGTATACGATGCCGTTACTGCTCTTTATCCATACACCTATGGGGCTATCAATACCTACAAGAGTTAAGCCTAGATCTCCACAGAGAGAAATTGTATCGTCGTTAAACCAGCTCTGATGCCTGAACTCCACCGCGAGTCTTTCTCCGAGCCTAAATTTCTCGGCGAATCCTCTGAGCCTATCTATATTTGCGGGGGTCTTCCTATATGTTGGTGGAAGCTGTAATAGGTAGAAATCGATATCGTCGTCGAGCGGCTGGAAAAGCCTTAAGAACTTCTCAAAGGTTATGTAGGACGACGTGTTTAACCGCTTATAATGAGTTATTATCCGGTTGACCTTGACAGCCCATCGTAGACTACCGGATTTACGGGCCCAGGATCTAACTTGGTTGGGGAAGGGGAACCTGTAAAAACTAACGTTAAGCTCTACAGCGTTCAGTCCTGAGAACCTTATATACCAGTCCAGATTACCCCACTCGTTCCAGTCATACATCCAACCACTAGTACCGATATATATCTCCATGTATCATCACTTCATGGCGTAGTTGATGCATTCTCCGGTTTTCTCAACACTTTCTCGATCTCATCAATGCTTATTCCGAGTTTATCCGATACTCTGCGTAGCGCTTGGCGTGAAAGAGAGTCTTCAAGTCTCGATATAAACTTCCTCGTCTCTTTGTCAAGCCTGAGAGCTTCACTAATGGCATCCCTTACGCTTGATTCAAGGGGTAATATCTTCTCTGTCTCGATGATCAGTATTTTCTCCTCAGGTAGCACCTCTACTGTGTAACCGTATTTCTCAGCGTGCTTAGCCGCTATGAGGGAATAGAGGCCCAGAGGCATCCACGCCTTATATGCGTATTCATAGCCAGTAATTGTTTTCTCTAAATAGATATGTCCTTTCTCCTCATCACGCCATAGTGTGAGATTATCGTAGAATTCGAGGCCTTCAACCTTATAGGTGTAGCTCTCCTTCTCAATAACCGCTAGTGGCATGACCTCCATTATCACAGGCTCTCCATTTACCGTTTTGAATGGAAGGTCGAGGAACTTCATCTTCATAACGGTTCGGAGAGGTATGAAAACGTGTATATGGTTTTCATCGACTACTTCAGCAGGATACTTCTTTCTGCGTAGCTTTACATATTTCAGGGTCTTATCGATCTCTATTGTGCGTTGCTCCATAGATCTTTCACCCGGCTCCATTACAGTGTTGAGAAAATAAGGGCTTAAAATAATTACAACGCCTGCTTCATCGGCGCCAGGCCTCTACGCGAGGCCTCGGTCCACATCATACATCAACGTTCGGTGGATCAGGCCCTTCTTAATAAAAACTATTTATCGTAGTTACTATTTAATTTCAACCACTTCATCAATATCAATGATCTCATCACTCTCTAAGAGTTCCTTTCCGACCGTCTTCCTCCAACCCCTACTCCTCGCTACGTTATCGGCGCTGGAAAGTATAGCGAAGGCTTTCAGGGCATATGGGATCTCGTCGGGGAAAGTCTTGCGTGGATCACTGTTCCTTATCGAGTCGAGATTGTCGTTAACCCATGGACAACTACCGCTTACACGTAGAGTGTTATCACCCCAGCCTATGATTAATGGGAACATTTTACATGCAAGGGGCTTATCCCTATGTATGGAGCATTTATAGCCGGATATGAAGGGGCATATACCCTTAATAATCCATTTGTATAGCAGAACATATGCTCGTCTACCACAAATATATCCAGCATAGGGCTCGAACTCAAGTCTCCCAATCCCTTTATTCATAGCTAAGCGTTCTAACAATCTCTTCTCCCAAGGGAATATGAGCGGTGAATCTTCGATATTATTGAACGTGCAGCACTTCTTACCGCATATTATAAGGCACCTGAACCTTGCATCCATCCGGGACTATCACCTATAGGGTATTATGCATGGACTACCGAATTTTCCTAGCCTTACCTTTGAGCCTGGACTACCGTTTACCGGTATCACCCTGATCCCCATAGGCCTCTTCTTCGTTAGCCAGACAGTATAGGTGTCAAGTATAAAGTTCGCCAACCGATCCCTATCTGCTGGGACGACCAGCATATCGGGCCCAGCCATACAGACCGTTGAGGCTAGTAGGAAGTCCTGGGCCCTTATCCTGCCCCGGCATCCCTCATCGACCAATACTTTATCCTCAGCGTACGGCAGCATTACCTCATTGAACCCTGTCACCCAAGCTATATGGGCCGCTAGCTCTGATATGATTTTATTAACGAAGCGAATAGCGCTGAGGAATCCCGGTTCAAACAATCCTGTCTTAGATATACTCATGATGAGTTTTGCCGTACTATCGTTCATCCATGGCGAGAGACTCAGATCAGCGAAGACCGTGTACCCCATAGATCTGACCAAGGATAATGGTCTCTCAAGCATGTCAACAAAGTCTTCGAACCTGAGCTCTTTACGGATATGTCTCTCCATTAAGTCATTATAGAGGTAGCCTAGTCCGAAGCTCCAGCCCATCGCGTAGCTTGTGCTGTCCGGGAAGTATGGAGTCCTTATAGGCTCGTTATGTATAGCTACACCAATACATGTTGCGAATATCGGGTCACGGGAGGATGCCTCATGGATTATCCTGCTAGCAGCCCTGGAAGCCTCTAAGGGGCTTCGAGTTAGGCCATGTAGCGGTACATAATATCCTTTCTCCGTTAAATCGGCAACCAGCTTGGGTGAGGCTACCATTAACTCTAGGCCGCCTACCGAGACAGGTATGTTGCATGGAGGATCGGGCAGGAGCGATACGAGGCTCTTGTACACGTCTGCGGGAGGCTTAGGTAATGAGACCCTCATAGTCCAGACATCGTATCCCCTATTCTTTAGGTTGTCTTGGACCTCGCCCAGTCTCATGAGTGCTTCGTCGAATAGCTCGGCTATAGAGCTCTTACTCCACTCCGCCGGGAAAGGAGCGAAGACTGTGAGTGCTCTTATCTTCAAAATCGCCACCACTGTAGAACTACAGGGATTTGTTAAATAATAATGTTTGTAAGACTATCCATGTGGGGAAAGTCTTGCAGTTGATAGGTGTTGCTAACAAGATAGTGTTTATACATGATGATTTCATATATGCCTCTGTCACTGCTGGACAGCTTTACAGGGAGTTACCATCCCTGATACTTAGAAGCATAGATGATAAAACATTCAATAACACCCTGTTCAAACACGTCCTCGACATACTCGGCGAGGAAAAAATTAGGGCAAAAGACCTCTACGGCCCCACAAGTAAAGACATGGACACAGGGTTAAAGGGCTTCATAAAAGAATATGATTCAGCAAGACCTTCATCATCAATAGAATACTGCCTACGTGGTCTCCCCCGAGAAGTACTCATAGACCTGATATCAAAGGATTATATATGGATTGTGCCCTATAACAATATAGAATCAGTTAAGACGAAGAAGATCGGCCAGCATAGAGTCATAGAGATAATCTACCTATGCCCATTCACCGGTATGAGGAAAGCCCTCAGAATACTATACAATTACAAGTTCTACCGTCTCCTGAACGAATTGCTCGGTGAGAAGAAATGAGCATCCCAGCAGACCTGCTAAAACTTCCTTATACACCTACAAAAATCGAGGAGATCCTTAGGGAGATCACAAGGCTGGATCCGAACAAACAATCAGAAGTCCTCGCAGGACTATCACTTATCATTGACAGACAAGAAGCATCGAGAGAAATATACTTGTTAGGCATAAAAGGCAAGCTAACAGGTATTGGGAGAAAATACATTGATAAGCTCCCACTTAGCCTCTGTCCCCAAATCTTTAAGTCATCACTCATCTCTCTCCTTGTTGAGAAAGTTAAGAGACCGATACCAGTAGCTTCCCTGGAGGACTCGCTGAGAAGAATCCATGGATACATGACATATATGAACCCGCTCACAATACTTTATGTATTATGGAAAAACCCGGAGGCTGCCAAGAACTATTTCACAGAAATTATAAGCGAGAATATACTGACCGATCTAGCAAATCCTGATCTAAGATACACGGTCATATACAGAGACATACTTGTAGCCTTATCTCCAACACTATCACTCGATCTACTCCGAAAATACTATAAACCGGCAGGTATACCTGATGAAGCACTCGAGGCTGCTGAAGAAATACGTGAGAAGAACCTGGATGACCTCCTCGTCCTAGCACTTAGATCATATCTCAGAATACTCGTATCAATAACACAGATACTGAGATCTGCCGCTAAAGCAGAAAATTATCTTGAAAACATGAAGCTCGAAACATCAGGACTACTAAAGTACAGGGAGATCCTTGGTAAACTGGTCAAGACAAGTAAGAACTTGATGCAAACAAGCATGGACACGCTAACCATTAGGCCCGAGGAAAAAACCGCCGAGGCCCTAGCTGAAATAGTTGATACCGCACTAAGAAGAGCTGGTGATACTGAAGACTACAGGATAGCATTGAACCTCCTACTAGAGGCTAGCTTGACACCACTCGAACTTGTGGAAGGATTAGAACCAATACTCCGGAAAATATCAGAGCAACTCAAAACAATTGATAAGAGAATACTATCAAAGCTATGTAGCTCTAGGAAGGGAAAACTACTTATAGAGAGACTATCTAAACATAGCGATAAAAAATTTATCCTTGATCTAGGGGTTAATTGGGCAAAGCTTTGCTAATGATTACAGATATAGTCTCGAATAATCTACATTAGTTGTAGGCTTTTCTTAACAGTACTAGTTTTACTCTTTCCAGAAAAGATTTGAGACTAGGATTATATAGAGGTAAGATCTTTCCCTCAATATGACGGTGATGTGGATATGTTTCTATTTCACGATGATGAGGTCTATTATTCCACCATTCTTCATAATCTCTAACACGAAAATAATAGCCATACGCTTCTAACTTGTTCTGTTGCCAATATTCACGTATGACTACTAATGCTTCATATTGAGAGATCATGATCTTTATATTAAAATATTCCATAAAATACTCTTTATCAATACGATATTCATTAACAATTATTGAAGGGTTTAATTCGCTCAAAATATCGAAGGATAACCTTGTATGTGTCTTCAATTTTAGTCTGACTTTTCAACTTTTCTTTTTCAACCTCTCCACTATTGCTTTTTTATGCTTAATGAGTAGATCTAGTTTTCTCCTTAGATAAAGGTATTTAGGCCATAACATATCGAGCTCAGAGTCATCGTATTCCTTTTCTATAAACAACTTATCTAGTTCATTCCATTTTTAAGGCCAAATTGATCCGCTATTCTTTGTAGCTCGGCCTCGATCAAGGCAATATCATTTTCTATTTTCTTTATCTTCATTTGTAATTCCTTTGGGATACCAACGATTTCTTTGGACTCTTTGTGCTTCTTAGATACTAATGAAGGCATGTTTTATCCCTACATTTTAAACCAGTCCTTACACTATCATAAATGTAATGTATTTATTAATTGCTTTATTGTTATAAATCATATCATAACACTATGATGTTAAAATTATACTGATAATTAAATCTGCTTATATCATGGATTATTTGAAATGTAGATGTTAGATTCTAACGTTTACGTGTCATACGAGTATTAGAGTCTTAACTTCGAATGGTCCCAGTGCTATTTTACTATCTACTTTCATATGCGTATTTCTGCCTATTAGATCAGTGATACCGACAACTTTGTGATCTCCGTGGATGGCTATTTCTTTCTCTGCGGGAAACGGGTTGTAGACGTTTGCATAGATCTTACTATCTCTGACTGTGATCTCGGTTATTACGGCGTATTTCTCTGGCTCGATCGAGATAGTCTTTTCTCCTAGCAATGGTCTACCAGGCAGGATTTTCACAGGGCTCCATAGCTCATAGCCTACTATCGGCACCATTGACTCCCACGTGTTCCCTCTATGGGGGTAGAGGTGATATGTTATCCTGAATTTTACTAATACCACTATAGGGGTCGGGGACGACGGGTGCTTTATGAAGAGCCAAACCTATTTTGTCACCGAACACTGTGTACCCATGCTTATGTAGGGATATAATAGCTAGTCCTTTTTCACCATCACTAAGATCCATCCACCTAAGCGCTGGCACCTCATATAGGAGAACGTATTTCATCGGATCATCGGGCATCGTAGATCTCGATATAGCGCCGTAAGGTATCTCGAACCAAGCCTTATCCGTCCAGATATAGGCTTCAAACAAGGCTTTAAGATATCTCAGCCGATCCTTCCAATCTAGATTAACATCTATTCTAACTAGTGGTGAGCCGCTGAACAGACAGATCCTCATCTTGACGATGGGCCTACCTGTCTTCTTCGAGAACTCTAGACACGCAGCTCCTCCACCATTCGACAGTATATTGGGCTTACCGAGCGATTCTAGGAGGTGACCATTCATAAGGCCAGAGGGGTCAAGCTCCCATGCATCGAACATCGGCGGCCTATACAGATGGACTAGTAGGAGATTGCTTGGCTCGTTGAAGTAATTAGTTCCTTTCCTATCCTTCAGGCCGAGTATTTCGCCTCTGGGGGATAATTTTAGCTCTAGGTATTCATTACCCATGGTTATGGTATCAGCGACCTCGAGATAGGCTTCTCCATTATTTACGGGTTCACCCGTTATGCTCCATGTTGCCCCGATGCCCTGGATAGGCTTTGTCTTCACTAGATATTCTCCGTTTGTCCCTACCGCTTCATCCTGTTTAGAATTATAGCAAACTGTATCTGCGGTTGGGACTTCCACCTCACCCATAACCCTTTAGGTAGGGTTATGGGGTCATGGGTGGCGGTCGAGCCGAACAGAATTCGGCTCCCATCTAAGCTATGCCCTATAGGGCTTGGAGCACGGCTCCCATCACCTAGGTAGGCTTTAAGGAGTAGGTTCCAACAAGCAACCACATACCTATGCCAAGACTCTCCACCTATACTACATTTGCCTATCCTTGAGCCATATCTATATACTATTAATGCTTCATGAATTGGACATAATTTAGAAGTGTTCTTTGGGTTTACGTAAACTATCGGCACTCCATACTCCTTAGCTTTCTCCTCTATAGCTCTCTGAATCCCTCTGAAGCTTGCTTGGAATATCCTATGCCTTAACTGCTTATCCTTAATCCTCTGAATCATACTATTAGCTACACGCTTACCTAGCTTCTCAAGAACGATGGCATACTGTCTCTCTCATAAGCGGTTCTAACGATTATGTTCGCTATCTTCCACTTAATGTCTTGTTTCTTCTTTCTCTCCTTAAGCTTCCTCAATACCCTCTTCTTAATCCTAGACCTCACACTATAGAGTTTATCATACATCTCCTGAATTCTCTTCCTACGGTAATAGTATCCGAGAATGAGCTTTTCCTGATTAGTCTCAAAGAGATAAGCTGTACCATCAACCAGCACAGTAACGCTATTCTCATTAACATCAACTGGTAGATAACCTCTAGGCTTATACTCTTCAACTTCCTTAACGAAGGTTAGGTAGATTATGAGCCGTCTATTCCTTTTATCAAGCTTTATCTTAGTTTCACTAGTTAGTTTCCATCCTCTGTTAATGTATTTCCAGTATTGTTTGTAAGGCTCGATCTCTACTGTTATCCATCCTTTATGAGTAGCCACTCTAAAGGAGACTAGTCCACTAGACTTCCATAGGTGGTCGTCAAGCCAGACACTTACCTTACTTAACCTCTGGATACTCACGTTCTGTCAAACCTCGTTTCTTTAGTCGTAGAAAACTCTTGGCTCTAGTAGATGCGTCTTGACAAGCAGTATATACGTAATGACTAGGTAGTTGCGGGTAGAGGCTCCTCATCTCACGGTACTTCAGAGCCTTGAGCCTAGTAAAGCTCCTTATATTATTTCTCACAGCATACATTGTTAGTTGCTCTACCATGTTACGGTACATTCCTTCAAGCTCAACAAAGACACGAAATATCTTTCTCGGAAGCTTAACGCTATTAACGATAACAGTTCTAGTCACTCTAGTCATTCTTCTCTACCTCACTTAGGAGCTGTTTAAATCCTTGAACTAATTGTTTCTTCTTGTGGCTCCTTATGCCGTAGAGTTTACCAGCAAAGCTAGTTACAATTGCTAATAGGTCTTCAACAACCTCTTGATATGCATTCTTAGGCTCTCCGCCATAGATAATCTCTATCCGCACACCATACTGCTTAAAGAAGTATTCGAGGTACTCGAAACCAAACCTTGTAAGCCTATCCTTGTATGTTACAACAACCACATCCACTTCTCTATTAACTATGTAGTTGAAGAGCTTTTGTAGTCCTCTACGGTTAGTCTTAAGACCACTAGCTATATCGCTAAGTATGTCTATAACCCTATAGCCTTTAGCAGAGCAGTACTGAATAAGATACTCTATCTGTCTTTCAAGGTCTTTTCTCTGGTATGAGGAGCTAACACGAGCATAGATAACCGCTCTAACTTCTTTAGCGACCTCTTTACCACTAATTATCCTCTCGATTTCACTCTCTGGAATCATCCATCTACCAGTAGGAGTCCTAACAGCATATATTTTGCCAGAGTAAATCCATCTCTTCAAAGTAATAAAACTAATACCAAGACGCCTACAAGCCTCCCTAGGAGGTAGCAACCTCTCCGTCATCTGATATTCTCCGATACAAAATGATATAATTTGAAATACTTAAAATTTCTGCCCCTCTAGTATTGAGTATCCATGAGCGTGTTACACCGGATAAGGTCGCGAAAGGCCTTGGTTTTCTCGAAGCCATAAAGCTGACTCTGAAGAACAGGGTATTCGTAACGTATCTGTTTATGATATTCTTCTTACAGCTAGCTATCAATATGATGAACCTCGTCCTACCATACGGTGTAACAGTCTTGGGCGGTTTTCAGAAATACTATGTGGGGTACTTCTATATTCCATTACTAATAGTATCTCTCATCACTCTGCCGATCTACAAGTCATTATCGGTTCGTTGGGGTAAGAAGCGAGTATTTATGATGAGTATGCTTGGCTTATCAATAGCCTCTATTGCCGCGTCATTCATAGGCTGGATCCCTTTATCTCCTCTCCTAACGATCATTGTTATCGGTGGTTTTGTAGGGATATTCCTGATACCTCAGTTCATGATGCCGAATGCCTTCATAGCGGATATATCGGATCTCGACGAATCAATAACGGGTTACAGGAGAGAAGCGATCTATTTCGGAGTACAGGGCCTGATATGGAAGAGCGCTGCTGGAGCAGCCGCGTTGTTATCCGGATGGGTTATGGATATGTTCGGCTATAATCCTGGCCACGACCTAGGAGTCAGGCTCGTATATATTATATCATCCGTGCTCCTCGTCATAGCGGCGCTAATACGTACAAGGTATAGGATAAAGAAGCACTAGATCCTTATAGTGGAGCCCGTGTGCGCGTAAAGGTAGTGCTCAGGATATTCTTGAGAAAGAATATGTTTAATAATATCACCGCTACAATGAATAGGCGCTATGAGGCCGACGCCGAAACTTACGAGCCTATTTGCTATCCTCTCGCACTCTGAGAAACTACATCCGATTAGATGGAAGCCCCCGATCACAAGGATCGGTGGTTTGCCAGTAAAATTAATCTCTTCCTCAACCAGTCTGACAATCCCCGGATGACTACAGCCTACGAGGAGCACTGGTCCTTTATCACTCATGATTACAAGGGCTTCTTCCCATGGCGGGCCATAGAGAGGTTTTAATACATAGATTCCCCTCGCTACTTCTACCATGGAGTTTACGAGAATAGGCCTTCCACCATAACTCTTGATCTCGGAGAGAATACATCTCGCGTCGGGGCCGGGCAGGTAAACAGGTATTCCAGGATTGTTTTCAAGAATGTATAGGAGACCGCTAGTATGGTCTCCGTGAAGATGGCTTATCACTACAGCGTCAATTTCCTCCGGACTAACGCCTATTGTGCGTAGATTATGCTGTAGAATACTCGGACTAGGGCCCGTATCAAATAATATCTTTTCCGTGCCTGTCTCGACGAGTATTGATAATCCCCACGATGATTCCAGCCTACCGCTAGGATCAGGATCGTTATCAACAACGACAATAATTGTCACATTACCACTCCCGTTAACACTGGCTATATTTCCTGCTGTTTTTTCAGTTACTGATATATGAGTCTCTGTGTTTTGGTTTTTCGATATATGAGTTGGCGTTGTAGAGAATGACGAGCTTGTTTGTTCTATGCTCAATTCTCGGTAGCTAATATAAACGGCTATCATTACCGCGGCAATAATAATTGATAATATCACTAGAATTGCTAGTACGTGCTTCATACAGATCTCCTTTAAAATGAACTAGTTTCATTCCTCACTAATATTATATGAATAGAATAAATCAAAACATTTGCTCGGCTATAATTTCAAAATTTACTTGGATAACATAGAATTAAAGGTAAAAGGTTTCAAACAACTTATAGATATGATTAAATCCAGCAAGTTCTTCTCTACGATAATGCAAAGTATAAGAATACAATACCCATTAAAACTAGTATAAAGGCTCCAATGTGTTGCCAGAGTGTACCCGGAATAATGATTAACCCTAGATCCTCTAGTCCCCAGACTATGAAGCCGACACCTACGACCCCCAGAAATAGTCTGCCAATACCGGATACTCTCCTAGAACCTATCCTCACATTCACTATGCCACGCCCGCTCGGAGCAATTGCTATGGCTAATAATCCCACACCCATACCTATAATAGTGCCTGGACCGGTGTGTCCGAAGAACATTCCTATACCCATACCTAGAAACATGCATGCTAAGAACAATAATGCTCTGTTCATTATCTCATACCCCCATAATAGACGACAATATTGTCACTAATATTCAGCTTTAAGACCTATTTTTATTGATTCCTTAGCAACTCATCAATGTTTCCATTACACTCCGGTACCTGGCTTGGCGCGACGTTTTTGCCGAGCAAATAGCATTTCCGCGTGATCCTTTCGTAGAACAAGCATTTATCACAGTTTATCCAGATATTCCTCTCACCTGGCTTGACAAGGTATATTCGCTTCAAACAATTCAGCAGTACATTATCAATAAGTGCCTCAATGAATGATACATATTTCCTCTTGCCAGTCAACCTAGATAAAAATCCGGTCTCGGCTTCGGTTGTCACATGGATCTCCGTTACACCGCCGCTTTTCTCGCGGAACCAGAGGACCATGTGGAAGTAATCACCGTCATATGGCTCTATAGTAAATGATGTCTCTGTGGTCTTAACACGTATTTTTGAAGAGAGTTTGTTCCAGCTGAGCCTCAGAGAGTATTTGTCCCCCTCGATAAATGATAGGCTTTCGATATATTTGTCAGATGCAACCCAGTTATTCATATCGCTCATACATTTAAGCAATAAATGCTTGTCAACCAGTAGCTCCCTGTAAAACGTATGCGATATCCTCAAATTCATCTCCGGATACCCATATAGTATTCATGACTTGATATAAGTTACACTGGTCTGAATCATGAAAGCCCCTTATTATTTAATACCCTAACCATTACCCAGGTGATACCTCGATAGGTATGTTTAAATCTTTCTTCGGATCAAGATTATAGATAGTGATAGCCATGCCCGAGAAGCTGAAATTCTTCGACATCAAGGCAAAGAAGGCGTTCTACACAGACAAGTACGAGGTAAAGATCGTCGAGAAGAAGAAAGGCGGCAAAGTCAAGATAGCCTTCGCGATAAGCCCCTACACAGGCATTAGAGTAGCCAGGATCATAGGGCCGGTTAAGGAAGGCGAAGAGAAGAAGAAAAAGAAGAAGTAAGGAAGGGGCTTTAACACACGTTAATAACTAATACGGTTTTTTCTCCCTAGTCTACCCCCATCCTAACTATTCATCCCGCCCCACCCTTAAAAATCCTAGTCATCCGTGAAGATTCTATCGATGAACGGGGAGAAAGTGTTTTGAAGAAATACTTCATGTTCAATATCGTCGTAGAAGACACCGATCTAGCGGAAAAGATCAGGCTTATCATTAAGAAATACTATGGCAGATGGATACATGTAACAAGTAGGAAGCAGAAACAAGCATACAATATTATGATCCAAAAGGGAATCCAGGCATCAATCCGTCTTATTGATCCATTAACAACCCTTCTAGAAATCCCTAATAACACAACTGGCTTCAAGATCGTGAGGATGATCGAGCACGCCAGAGCCTTGCTAAGACTGGCCGTAGGATGGCGTAATGGATACCGACTAGGTGCGAAGAAATTATTAGAAGAACTAAAAATACATCCGGCCTACGACGTGTTTCTCGCAGCGCCCGGGCTTCTAAGCCTTATAGGCCTAGACATGAGTGAAAATAATGTCTTATTGGAGAAAATGTTTGCTGGAGAACACCGGGTATTCTGCAATGGTATTCCCGCGGGAAAGCTTATAGTGTATGATGATGGATGCGATGTTAAAGTATTGGTTGAGAAAACCAGGTGCGGTGCTGATAAGGGAGATTCTCCATGGAGGATTAATCGTGAAACGATGCTCCGTCATATAAGTGTATCCAAGAGGTTCTTGGAGAGTCTGGGCAGACCTGATAGGGTCATTGTTAGTTTTAGTGGTGGAAAAGATAGTCTTGTCACACTAGATCTTGCTGTGGAACACTATGGCCCTAACAATGTAGAGGCAATTTATGTCGATACGGGCGTTGATTTTCCAGTCAATAAGATATATGTTGAGCAGATCGGTGAAATGCTCGACGTAAAAATACATACTGCCTATGCCCCCGTCCGGGAGAACCTGATCAAGAAGGGTCTTCCAAATAAGGCCAATAGATGGTGTACGCTCCTCAAGACAAAAGCTTTCAAGGATAAGCTCCGCGAAATAACGGATCGCAATGAAAAGATACTCGTCCTGGTCGGTGATAGGGATACTGAGTCGGAGGCCCGATCGAGGAAGCCCCCTGTTAGGAGGCGTAAATGGTATTTAGAAGCGGCGCCGATCAAGCAGTGGAGCACGTTCATGGTTCAACTATACATGAAGATATATGATCTCCCAGTGAATCCGTTGTACACAGCGGGATTCTATCGTCTCGGATGCTATATATGCCCT
>JAMOVL010000071.1 GCA_027067785.1 Desulfurococcales archaeon
AGCTTCTAATAATATCTTGAAACCTCTAGTTTTCAGCTCTTCAGTGCTCCATGTCTTGGGGAATAGGACAAATACATCCATATCCCTTTCTCCGCTAAGCCATGTGTCATGAGCTATGCTTCCCTGAAGAGTTATCTCAGCTTCAACACCCTTGTCTTCTAAGACAGAAAGGATAGTCTTCCGTATTTTTTCAAAAACCCTTCTCATTAACTCGTACTCCGAGGGCCTCGGCTTAACCTTTTCAAGGACTTTTTTCTCAATATCTGTTAGAGGCTCAGTCAACTGCACGGACCTTGCATACATCATTATATATAGGTCCCTGCGGTGTCAATATACTTCTCTTTAAAACGATCTCTTTTACCATGAATTCTCCGAAGTCCTGATCGGCTATGGAGTCTATGATCTTTATGAGGGCCTGGATATTCCTGCCGCTACGTACACGGGCCAAGGTAATATGTGGTATGAACTTTTCTCTCTGCGGCGGTATACGGAGTCTTCTCAATATCTTCTCTACTTCTTCATGAAGTCTTGAGAGCTCCTCAACACCTTCATCTACACCAGCCCATATAACACGGGGTCTATGGATAGTTGGGAATACACCGATACCCTTAACACGCACTTTAAAAGGAGAGAACTTCAGCTCCTTAAGACTATCACATATCTCATAGACAAGGCTTGAAGGTATCTCTCCTATAAAGCGTAGAGTAATATGCATGTTTTCACGCGACACGGGCTTAAGATCCGCTCTCGACTCCAGTAGTAGATCACGTGCCTTGACAAGTCTCTCTAATACCTCGTCACTAGCAATATCCACCGCTATGAACACTCTCATATAGTCTCTCGGCAATACTAATCACCCTGCCTTACATAGACTATATAATACTGGTAGGAAACATTAAATTGGTTTCTCAAACATCCTTGATTAGGGCTGTGGAATGAATAATGTATTGCGCAGAAAACTAAGGTTTCTCCTCGTAACGGGAATGCCTGGTGCAGGAAAAAGCATCGTAACAGAAACGGCTAAGGAAAAAGGTATTCCAACATATTGTATGGGAGATGTTATACGTTATGAAACAATCAAGAAATACGGCAGTATAACGCCTGAAAACATGCGGCGTACATCAAAAGAGCTCCGAGAAAAATATGGAGACGACATTGTTGCAAGAAAAACACTTGAAATGATAAAGGAAAAAGAAGGAGTCGTCGTTGTAGACGGGGTTAGAAGCCTCGTGGAAGTAGAAGTCTTAAGAAAAGCTGGTGAATCCGTGGAAATAATAGCTGTTCACGCCTCGCCGAAGACTAGGTTTAGAAGAATACTTGAAAGAAAGAGACCAGGAGATCCTAAGACGTGGGATGAGTTTGTGAAAAGAGATATGACCGAGCTCAGCTTTGGAATAGGTAATGTGATAGCTCTGGCCGATCATATGATCGTTAATGAGGACTCAATAGAGGAAACCAAGAAGCAGGTTTTGAGGGTTTTTGAGAAGGTGTTTAAAAATGGTGAGAATATATATTGAAGCCCCTCTATACCCCACCGAAGAACCCGAAAAAGTCAGGAAAACCATAAGGACTTTCTATAACGGCAAAATAGCCGAGCGTGAAGGCCCGGGATACATAGTGCTTTACGGTGAATCAACAGATCTATCATCAATTAAACCCCTCTACGAAGCTATAAGGGCTTCTCAAATAATAGCCGCCGTTAGATCATACCTATACCGTAGGAAAAGAGGTAATAGAGTGGAAATACTTCTCCATAAGCAGGCTGCTTTTATGGGTAAAATATCTTTGATCGACAATGAGCGTGAATCACCGCTAGGAGCTATAAGGATTGTTATCGAGGATGACGATATTAGAAACATTATCGACTGGCTAGCCCCCAACCTATAAAGAAACTCTATAGATAAATAACCATTTTATCCTCGGCAACAACTACGTTATTGAACCTTCTAGAAGCATCTCTGAGCAAAACCAGTGGATCATCATATCTAGCACTTATATGTGTTAGTACTAACAGTTTTGCGCCGGCCTCGGAAGCCGCTGCTGCAGCATCCAAAGCTGTTGAATGGCCCTGTTCATGTGCTTCACAGGCCATATCACTTGTAAACGTTGCTTCATGTATAAGTACATCTGCATTAACAGCGTTCTCAGCGATGGATTTGCACGGCCTAGTATCTCCGGTATAAACGATCTTTCTATTATTCCTAGTAATAATCACAAAGCCATAAGACGACGGGATATGGTTGACGAGAAAAGCTGTAACATCTAGTTTTTCATCCCTATATACCAGTCCTTCATGTAGTGGTTCGAAATATAGTGGGAAATCTATGTTCAGCAGTCCACTCGATGCATAGGCGTTAATTATTCCGGAGAGCCTCCCTGGACCTATGATCAAGAGCTCTTTTTGCCTGTTCATTAAATGCATAGTCTGTAATAGTCCGAAAATTCCTAGATAATGATCGCCGTGAAGATGTGTTAGGAATATCGCTTTGATCTTGACAGGACTAAGCCCTAGTTCAAGCATTGTCCTCTGGCATCCCTCACCCATGTCGAAAACATATAGGTCTGAATCGATCTTTAGACATATGCATGGCAACATCCTCTTCATCGGGATCGCTGCGCCGGTGCCCAACATGAATATCTTCGTGTTCATGGCTTCTCAACTACGTATATTGTTCTGGTAAGGCCGCCATGTACATACATGTATATCTTATCAACGAGTATTAGGCCGTATTCACAGAGGGTTTCATCAATATCTTTGTTAATATATGTTGGAGACATGAACACAGCTCTTTTCCTACGGCGAAGCCTCTCGGCTGTTTTTTCTATGAATTTAGTGTATATACGCAGGGAGCTTTCACCATGAGTGCTTGCAGCACGGCCGTATGGAGGGTCGGTCGCTATTCCATCCACTCCTTGTAGAATAATTTCTGTGGAATCACCTAGGATTAATGGTGATGGTACTTTGTAATAATTGAGGTTAGCAATACATCCATGGCAGATTTTCCAGTCCAGCTCTATACCAATACTTTTTAAACCCATATAGTGTGACTCGATCAATATACTGCCAGTTCCAGCGAATGGATCGAGGATAGTGTCTCCTTCTTTAACTCTAGCTAGATTGATAAGCGCTCTCGATAGTCTAATAGGTAATGCTATGCTTCTGAAAAATGGTCTTCTCGATGGTTCGCGATCGCTGTATTTTATTGCGCTGAATCTATAATCTATGTAACACGTTATTACAACGTTATTAACAATGTATGAAACTATTTCCTTAGGATACTTTCTGTCAATGAGTATATGGAGTCTCTGAAGAATTTGATCCTTCAAACCAGAATATTTATCCCTGTTTGATAAACGGACGTGTTTTAACGTATATCTCTTCGTGATTAGGCCATTTTGATTCAGAAAAGTATCCTGGATAGGGTTTTCTGTATCCCCTAGAGCAATAAGCCTACCTGCCTCTTTGACATATCCTGACCTCTGGATAATCTTGTTGAACACGGGTTCGTCTAGATCAGCTATACAGAACGATGATACACAGTTCTCTATACCAGGTCTTCTACCAGTATATGTCTCGATTAGGGTGGCTAGCTCCTTATAGGATAAAACTAGATTGGATGCATCTAGTCTAAATAGATACTTCATTACTTCCACGTCAATACATGGATCTAGGATAGTAGCGGGTTTATTGTTTCGGCGAGTCTTGATGATATATCAACGTAACGGATCAGTTTATCATTGATTTTCTGAGCAAGAGTATTTGCAGTGATAATCATTTCGGCCCCGCTTCTCCTAATTTTCGTGAGGGCATCGTTTATCAGGAGAGCATGCGATGCTGCTACGTAGACCTTCCTAGCACCCCGCTCTAATACCATTTTGGCTGCTTTAGCTATTGTTCCACCAGTACTTATAATGTCATCAACTATAATGACATCCCTGTTCTTAACGCTCAAATTCTTTGGCTTGATAGTGATCTCGCCGGTTATTCTGTCTCTATATTTCTCGAGATAATCATATTCAAGACCGTGCTTCTCTGCTGCATACCGTGCTCTTCCAATAGCCCCCTTATCCGGTGCTAGTATGATGGGATTTGTCATAGTTTTCAAGCCCTCCTCTACCAGGAGATCGCTTATGAGAACATTTGCAGCATAACCCTTAAAGCCTTCAAGCAGGTGCGGGGCATGAATATCTACAACAACCAATGCGTCGATCCCTATCGACGATAATATGTTGACTATGACTTCGCCACTAACGGATTCTCCGGGCAAGAACTGCTTGTCCTGTCTCGCATAAGCTAGGTAGGGTGTGCAGAGAACGATTCTTCTAGGGCTATATCTCTTAACGGCATCTAATAAGAACAGTGTCTCAATTATAGAGTCGTTCTGGCTAGGATACATTGTATTAACAACCACTACTGTGGAATCACGGATAATGGACGGATCCTCGATCCTGACATAAAGTTCTCCATCAGGAAAACGCTTGTATTTCACATCTAGGAAATCAGCACGCAGTTCGTCCGCTATTTTCTTCGAGGTATTAACGTAGTTATATCCGCTGACAACTATGATCCTGCCTGACAAGTATATCCCCCTCTCACGAGCCCCATGTTTAGAGATAATAACATGTATATCTAAAGATTTCTTGGAAAAGCGTATGGGGGAGCTATATGTCTGTTATTGAGAGACCGGGTGTTAAACTAGCGAGGTTCTGGGAAAGCATTGGAGACAAGAAGGTCCGGTGCAATCTATGCCATAGACGATGCATAATTGTAAATAATGCTTACGGAGCCTGTGGTGTAAGATATAATCACGAAGGAAAACTCTACACGTTGGTCTATGGTTTGCTAACAGCGGCCAACCCTGATCCTATAGAGAAGAAGCCGTTGATGCATTTCAACCCAGGTGCATACGTATTTTCAATATCTACTGCGGGATGCAACTTCTTCTGCAAATTCTGTCAAAACTGGATACTTAGCCAGACAAGAAGAGAAAAATTATTCGGCGAGCTCTTTACACCGGAGGAAGTTGTCCGTCAAGCGATAATTAATGGATGTCAAGGCATAAGCTACACATATAACGAACCAACTGTTTTCTACGAGTTCATGTATGATGTAGCGAGGCTTGCAAAAAAGAAGGGCTTGTTCAACACCATGGTGACAAACGGCTATATGACTCCCGAAGCCATAGAGGAGATCGGCCCGTATATGGATGCTGCAACAGTCGATTTCAAGGGAGCGGGGAATAAGGAGTTCTATAGAAAATTCATAGGCGTCCTAGATCCTGATCCAATATTTGAATCTATCCTAGCAATGAAAGA
>JAMOVL010000072.1 GCA_027067785.1 Desulfurococcales archaeon
CCGACAAGGCAAAGCTTATACAGCAGCAGGCCAGGTTTAAGACGGTACAGGGTTACGAGTTCAGGGTATCCGGGCAGAGAATAGCGAGGCTTGGATGGCTGTATTACTACTACTTCTCTAAGCCTAAAGAGAAAAGCATACCAGTTTTCACTGAAGGCGAACAGGTCCGTGTTCTAACGGCAAGGCTTAGGAAAACATATACGCGGCCGCCGGAGAAGCTGTCAAAGATAAAGATACTGAGATGGATGGAGAAAGTAGAAATAGGGACTGAGGCGACAAGAGCCAGAATAATCGAACTATTATTCAAGAGAGGTTATTTAGATTCTAAAGGTGGAAGAGTAGTAGCTACAGATCTAGGGCTTGGGATCATAGAAGTTCTGACCAAGTATTTCCCTCAGATAACAAGTGTGGAGATGACAAGGCATTTCGAGGAAAAAATGGAGGATATAAGATATGGTAAGGCTAAACGTGAAGAAGTCGTAGAAGAAGCGAGACGCACAATAATAAAGCTACTAGAAGAGTTCGATAGAGTCAAGGACAAAATAGGTCTCCTCTTATCAATAAGGCTCGGATACCTATCTCCCCCGAGGAAATGTCTTATCTGTAACAGGGAGGAGTATAAGGATGGTCTCTGTTATTACCACTACTTGGCATTGGAAAAAATAAGAGAATCCTACAAGGAATGGAATAGACGAGATGAGATCACTATTGATAAATTCATCAAGACTATTAAAAAGATGAAATCAACAGGTAAGTGGATTGTTGAAGTACTGAGCAATGACGATATAGTAGCCCGTCTCTAGATCAAATTGTGGAACCAGATCGAAACATATCCTAGATACGGTATTTTGAACACTGCACCATCTATATTGAATACTTTTCCTACAACTCTCGAATAGGGTACGCCAGGGCCTGTGAATTCGAAGTAGTCCTCGATAGGATTGTTATCGCCTTTGGTCACATAGTAGTATTCTCCGTCGCGCACGATGATCTTTATAACTCTGTGTATGATGAGTCTTCCATCGATTCCCCGATATATAATGATATCACCTACATGTATATCCTGTGGCGGGCACTTGTAGGAGAAGACGATATCCCCCATGCGGAGGACCGGGAACATGCTATAGCCGTCAACGACGGCTATAGGTGCTTGCGACCCTGTTGCAATAGATAATATCGGTCTAGAGAATATTGCGAGAATAAATATTGTGATTATTATAGCGTCTTTTACTAGCTCAGCCTTGCTCGTTCTCCTACTATCCTCGTTTTTTCTAGTTGTTTTTTCAGACATATAGTCCGCCTAGTACTCATTTCAGTCTAGATCATCGATATCGATAACTATCTCCTTAACCCTTCTCTCCTCTTCTTCCTCCTCGCCGCCCAGGACCTTCTTGCCTTTTGAGCCCTCTACCTCAACACTGGATCCGCCGACCTTTAGTTTGCTTACAACGCCTCTCCATTTATAGCCGCAATCGTTACATTTCAGGGATCCCATAACAGTTATCGTTATACGGCCTTTCTTATCCGGTAGCGGTGCTACTAGTTGCCACGTCTTGATTACTTCTATGTTTTTAGAGCCGCAGCGAGGGCATACAAGTTCTTTCTTTTTTCTCGGCATAGATGAACACCCAGTGTCCTATGTTAACAATGAAACCATTATCGTGATAATCAATAGTGACGCGGGAACTATAAATGTATCATATCTTTTCAATTTGCCGAGCAAGGCCTTTACTACATAATAAATGTTTATTGCTAGAATTAAGAGTAGAAACACGCTGCTCTCTACAGTTATTGTTTTCCAGGTCCTGATTATCAAGATTAGATCGAGGAGAGAAAGGATAGATGTACAGAATAATAGGAATAACCAGTAATGCTTGATCATTTCTGATATAGTCATGTAATACACTGTAAGCAAAACAAGGCCTATAATAGCCCAAAAACCGATCCAAGCATACATATTATTATCATCTCTACCCATATTCTTGTATCTAGGTGTATAGGGAATGACGTACTATAGTTTTACCGCAGTCCCGGACGAGTTGTTCAAGATTAAAAAAGTTCGTGCACGAATGGTTCTGGACTCAAGGGGTAATCCGACAGTACAAGTAATGGTTGTAACCGAGGCTGGAGGCGTAGGAATAGCTAATGCTCCAAGCGGTGCATCAACAGGAAAGCATGAAGCCGTAGAGCTGCGTGACGGCGGTAAAGAATGGCATGGTAAAGGCGTCAGCAAAGCTGTAGAGAATGTTAACAAAGTAATAGCTGAAGCTATAAAGGGCATGGATGTACGTAACCAGAGAGAAATCGATATGAAAATGATCGAGATAGATGGTACACCCAACAAGAGCAGACTAGGCGGAAACGCCATCGTCGCAACCAGCCTCGCAGTAGCAAAGGCGGCAGCAGCAACTCTTGAAATACCTCTCTACATGTATCTTGGCGGGAAATACGCTGACACACTCCCTGTCCCAATGCTCAACATAATAAATGGAGGAGCACACGCAGGCAACAAGCTAGACTTCCAGGAATTCATGATCGTCCCTGTAGGATTCAAGAAGTTCAGCGACGCGATCAGAGCTGCCGTCGAGACTTATCACGAGCTAAAATCTCTTCTCAAGAAGAAATACGGGCCCAGCGCAGTAAACGTTGGCGACGAGGGAGGCTACGCACCGCCTATGGAATCGATTAAAGAAGCCCTTGACGCACTAGTAGAAGCTATAAAAGCTGCCGGATACGAGCCCGGCAAGGACATCGCACTAGCAATCGACGCTGCCAGCAGTCAGTTCTATGACGAAAAGAGAGACGTATACATAGTGGAGGGCAAGGCCTACACACGTGACGATATGATTAAGCTTTATGAGGAGCTCGTAGAGGAATATCCGATCGTAAGCATAGAGGATCCTCTGCATGAAGAAGACTTCGAGGGGTTCGCGGAGATAACGAAGAGACTGGGCAGTAAAATACTGATCGTAGGAGACGATATCTATACTACCAATCCCGAGAGATTCAGGAAAGGAATCGAGATGGGCTCATCAAACGCTATACTGGTAAAGGTAAACCAGATAGGTACACTCACCGAGACTCTCGAAGTAATAAAAATGGCTCATAGAAAAGGATTCAGGACAATCATAAGCCATAGGAGCGGAGAAACCGAGGACACCACTATTGCCGATATAGCTGTAGGCTTCAACGCAGGACTAATAAAGACAGGTGCGCCCGCTAGGGGAGAACGAACGGCTAAGTACAATAGGCTGCTCGAGATAGAGTTAGAGCTAGAATCACCATACTATCCCGGAATAGAGATATTCCTTAGAAGATTCTGAACCTCGGATAAAAGACCATTGTTTTTTAACTCTATGCTGTTTTTCAGATAAAACTCCATTATATTAAAAACACTTTATATTATTACGGCATAGCTGATGTTATGGTAAAATAATCCCTATCACTATCAGAGCTATGGCACTCAGTACGACTACTTTTAGAAACTGTGATATAGTCATGTTTGGCAGTTCCCTTATCAGGCGAACAAGCACGTATATGCCGAAACCAACACCTATAACTAGCAGTATCCCTATCCCAACGAGTACTAGTGCAGTACCGATCCCTTGCAGTGTCGCACCGCTGAATATGCTTGATAAAGCCTTGGCAGCACTAGATAGAGCCTCTAGTCCCATGCTAATCACCATATACATTATCGGCTCCAGATAACTAGATAAACCCCAAGACCCATAACACTCCAGCGATGATGAGGGTTAAAAGCGTGGCAGCCCCGCTGCTCCCATGTGCGGGGCAATGCCAGGTGCCAGGCTTCTGATAAGCTGGTCCTAAAACGATCACTATTCTATGGTGTGCCCCCTGATTTGTCCATTATTTTTTAAGCTTTCCTTGAACCCATAGACTTTTGGAAACTCATTTGATGGAGGGGTTCCCGGGTGTCGGATCTGAAGGTTGAAAACATAGAAAAATATCTTGGCAAACCAGTCAATGATCCTTATGGTAGAAGACTAGGTCACATAGTCAGCTTCTACAGTGACGCTGACGGTAATGTGACTCATCTAGAAGTAAGTCTTGGAGAAGTAGAGTTCAAGCAGATACCGATTGATAGATTTGCGTTCAATGAGGGAGAAGCGGTCCTAGTGCCTGAATGGGAATATGAAGCCAAGGTTGTCGAGGGAAGACTAGAGAGGCTGAGGAAGAGGAAGATCGCTCTCGAAGACCTGTATGCTAAGAAAGAAATCCCTCGTCACGCCTATGATACCTTCAAGAAAAAGCTAGAAGAATCACTTATGAAGGCAAAGGATGAAGCTAAGAAAGTAAAGGATCTACTGAAGAAGAGACAGTACGAGCTCGAAGACATAATCCTCGAACTAGAAAAAGCCATGACCAGCCTCAAGGTAAGCTATATGGCTGGGGAAATACCTGACAAGGCATATAAGACTGCAGCCGATCAGATCAGAAAGCATCTAGACCATGCACAGCTCGAGAAGGAGAGTGTTAAGAAGCATCTAGAGAAGATCGAGGCGCTTGAGAAAGAGCCATTAGACATAGGACCTGTGAACAAGGAGGAGGAAAAAGTACCGTCATCAGAGCAGCCTCTACCAGTAGTAGTGCTTGAAGGATAAGGTATTTTCCAGGTACTACCTTGTCAGGTGTTTAAAAACATGTTTTTGGACCACAAGATTATCGGGTTCAATAGCAAGAGGGGTGCAACATAGTGAGCTTAGCAATACGGAACGTTAGGGGTTTATTCTCGCGGATATTTGGGTTTAGGAGCAACAGTGACCCGATAAGGAAAACAATAGCTGAAGCAATAGCACAGATCGACAGGATGCTCCTCGACATTGAGGGCACAATGAACAATCTCAAGGAGATGCAGGAAGAACATACCAGGAAGGCAGAGATGTTTGCTAGGCAGGGTAAGAACGAGTATGAGAGGATCTTCCTGGACGAGCTGGATCATATAGGTAAGCTTCTCACAATATTCAACCTGGTCCATATGGATCTCGTCCGTGTCAGAGTCAGGCTTAAGACCCTGACCCATGTAGAGGAGCCTCTAAAGCATCTGCCTGAGATCATACAGGAGCTCGAGATGATAAAGCCTAAGATCGAGAAGATAGCGCCTGATCTAGCTATGGCTGTAATGGAGATTGAGAAGAAAGTATCTAGCATAATGACGAGCACTAATCTAATCAATCCTCCG
>JAMOVL010000073.1 GCA_027067785.1 Desulfurococcales archaeon
TAGAGATCCAAGCATAACCGCTATGTTGAGAATGATTGTACGGAGTGGTACACTAGATGCTATAACGAGTGATCATGCACCACATACCTGGTATGAGAAGGAGGGCTCGCCTTTAACGTGTAGTCCAGGTATAAATGCTGGTGAGCTGACTGTTAGATTATTATCTCTAGTAATAGGGAAGAATATTGATCTACTGTACAAATACATGGTGCTCGGCCCTACACGTATACTTGGATTAGCACGCTATGGCGCTTTTATTCCAGGCTATCGGGGGAATATAACGATTATTGATTTCTCGCGAAAACATCTTGTTAGATCACTGGATCTACTCACCCTCAATAAATACTCCATATATGATGGCTACTTCCTTCCATGCGATATTTTTGCAACAATAGTGAAGGGTAGAATTATTTACTCGATGAAAGACATTGAGGAGAAGGCGTAATGGATGTAGACATGCAGATCAGGATCTCCGGCAAAACTCTCCGTAATCCATTAATGAACGCCAGCGGCATATTGGGAGATAGCCCTGACTCTATAAGGCTACTAAGCACACTGGGGTTCGGATGTATAGTTACAAAAACATTAACTTGGGAGCCGAGAGAAGGCTATAGGCCGCCAATTATTATTCCGCTTAACCATGGATTACTGAATGCTGTTGGCCTGGCGAATCCAGGGATTAAAGCGGGCAGAGAACTAGTTGCTGCAGCTAAAGAAAACAACATGCCTATAGCGATCAGTATAGGTGGGAGCAACACTGACGATTTCGTAAGACTAGTGGAAGCCGCATCGGAGTTCAGACCTGACTTCATTGAACTAAATCTCAGCTGTCCCCATACTCCAGGCTATGGAGTTGATGCTGCAAAAACTATTGATACTATAAGGGATATCGTCAAGAATGTAGCCAGTATAACATCTATCCCCATATGGGCTAAACTATCATTTAGCAGAAGCCTAGTAAATGAAGCCGATGCAGCGTTATCTAATGGTGCTTCGGCCATTGTATTGATAAACACTATTCCAGCCATGCTGATCGATCCTTATGTAATGAAGCCTGTCTTAACACATAAATGGGGAGGATTATCTGGCCCCGCTATTCACCCGGTAGCTGTTTACGCTGTGTATAAAGTCTACGAAGAACTAGAAGCGGAGATCATAGGTGTCGGTGGAGTAGAGAGCTGGAGAGACGCTATTGAATTCATATTAGCAGGAGCACGAGGTATCCAGATAGGTTCAGCCCTGATTAGACGAGGACATGGTATTGTTCGGGAGATAATTCGTGGTATTCAAGAGTACATTGTCGAGATAGGTGTAAATAAACTAGAGGATCTCGTCGGATATGCGCATAGGAAATAGATGCTATATTAATATCCTGGTTTTACCAATAACTATGTATTGATGCCCGATGACAGTCCGTCGGGTGACGCCCGCATCGTCTGAGCGATGACGAGTCCCTCGGCTAGGAGGGCCTCCACGGTAATCTATTTATTATCCATAGTACGTCGTACGGATAGAGAAATGTTAGATCAGGTGTTATTATCTTTGATACCCTATTGAAACCGGAATTAATCAACTTATCAATATATTTGATAAGAGATGGTGTATCTCTGCAGGTTTTTTCGCGTATCAGCTTGGCAATGATTTTTACAGCATAGTTGATCTGTCCTTTTTCAACTATTCTAGGATTATCAATAAGTAGATCATATGTTTGTTCTCTAGATTTCATAATTACCCTATCATGTCTCGCCCTAAGCTTTACGGTATTATTACTCTGAAGACAGATTTTTCTCGTTAGTGGCTTCTTAAAACTAATATTCTTGACTGGATAGAGACTAGATTCTATCCTAATATCTTGTGGCATCAGTACGTAGGGCTTATACCTACGCATAACTATGATCTTATCAGAGCATGGTATCATAGAGGAAGATGCGCTCATTACACCTATTATACTTATACCTGTGGCCTTCATGTCTCCGCAGAGACTTGTTAAAGGAGTTATTGGTTCTTCGGGGATTATATCATCCATAAATTTGTCTTTATACAATAGATTTGTAGCCGCCGTGTCCTCATCAAACAATACTATGTTCATCCCGGCTTCTAACGCCTCCGAGATGCTTGCAGCCATGCTTGTGGATCCGCTTGCGTTAAGGGTGTAAAACTTACGGGTATTAGTAGGTGATGGTAGATTGTCTATGAATACAGATATATCTACTCCATTAATGATCCGGCCATCTTCAGCTTTCACGTAAACAGCTTCAGGAAGCGTTACAACATATTCTCTCCCATCACCAGGGATGTGTGGATATATTCCTTCGATTATAGAGTTCAACAGTGTTGTCTTTCCATGGAAACCGCCACCCGTTATTATTGTTACACCGGAGTGGATTGCGAGGCCTTTGATTAATTTACCGCTGGGCAATTCTATTTCTTCAGCGAAAGAATCCGGGACCATAAATGGTGTTGCACCATGTAATGGTTTATCGCTTTTGCTGCTTTTTCTTGGAAGAATGCTTCCGTTAGCAATAAAAGAAATATAGTTGTTTTCCTTAAGCCATTTCCTTATGAAATGATAATCATCATATATCTCAATATGACGCTCTAGTAGCTTTTTGTATTTATTCTTCAACATACAGACTTCTTCAAGTATTATGGGCATATACTTATGAAGCATTCTTGCAGCTATTCTTCCAAGTATCCTCCTACCCCGAGCAGGCAAGCCTACATATATTCTTAGAATGAGAGTGGAGCCACGGGCTTCAGCCGACGATCTATATAATATGCAGGGGCTAGGTCTCGGTATCCCAATATATCCACTATTACCTGTTCCCCGTTTTGCCGAGTATTTTTTCGAAATAGAAAACATCGTTCTTGATACCAGATCTAAAACTGGAGGTCTAAGCTCATCGATACCGTGTTTCTTATAGGGTATTTTGATCTCGAGAACCGATGGAGGAGCATAGGGATCGCTCTGTATTTTCGTAAAAACTGCTACACATCCATTTATCGTAAACCGGATTCCCAGTAACCTTTTATAGTTCCTATAGCCCCTATCATCGATTTTCATTAGAATCTCTACTAGATCCTCAAGAGTTATTGTGTTCAATACAATTACACCTTTACCAATAATTAGTGAACTTCCACATATTCGCTGGCGTTGGTTTATCTATTATAGTAGGAACTAGTATACCATTATCTATCCTTTCAAGAGCTTTTCTTAGTGGAACCGCGTCTAAAGCTATCGTTGTTGCTAGAGCGGCGAGGCCTTGATAATCACCCCATATTTCATGATATACTCTATCGGCGTGTTTCTCGTCCACACGGTATACGTGGGAAACTATTTTTCTAAGCCATCTATCTATTGGGGCTCTCCAATACTCTCTCCTTGCAAGAACTAGTGCTAGAGACGCAGTATACTTTCCTATGCCTTTAACCGCTATAAGCTCGTCGTACCCTATATCGTCTTCATCTTTTTCAACAAATAAATTCGCAACACGTATAATTGTTTCCGCACGATAACCAGTTCTAGCTTTTACGAGTAGATCGGGTTGTTTAAGCACATCGAGAGGCGCTGGAGGTATAGGGATAGTTGTATTTCCGATAACAGTTTTTCTACCGTACAACTTGATTATTGATGCAAGCATTTTCCATCCTTGGATAAAACCAGTGTTTTGCTGACAAATACCAATTATTGTCGCCCACCAAAGACTAGTCAGTCTTGGCCTCCAACCCATGTATTTCCTCGCAAATTCGGAGAGGAGAGGATCGCCAAGGGCTTTTTCATAGAAATCGCTGTATGTTTTGTTTAAGTCAAAGAACAATGCTATTTTTTCATAAGCGTTTACATCTTTATCGAAAGGAATTACACATAAATTAGCACTAGATCCCCTAAGATCAGCAGTGATTAAAGCGTCGAGGAACACGTAATGAGCTTTTTCACCATCAAATTCCCATGGAAAACTATATGCGCCTAATACAAGTCTCCATGGAAGGATTTCCTTAGCACAATAACATATACATCGGTAAACCAATCCCGAAGACACCATTTCAAGAATCTAGGTAAGTAATAACTATTTAATTATGGTATTTAATTATGGCGCCGGGGGCGGGATTCGAACCCGCGCGCCCCCCGAGGGGGCAGTGGGTCTCTCAGCTCGGGAAAGCCGGAAAAGGTCTCGAGCCCACCCCCTTAGGCCGCTCGGGCACCCCGGCGCCTCATCCAGGGATAAGATTTGTGAGGCTCTTATTTATTTTATATCTGCCGGTATCACGGCCCTCCGTTATGAATATAAACACTCGTTCCCGAATTACATAATACTTAGGATACGTGCGGGGGTGCCCGAGCTAGGCCAAAGGGGCCGGGTTGAGGACCCGGTGGCGTAGGCCTGCGTGGGTTCAAATCCCACCCCCCGCACCATTGTCTCGCGTCTTTTTCTCGAGGGAAGTTAACTATATTATCTGCGCGATCGCGTTGGTAATTCATTCAGTTAAAGCGGTGTTTAGCTATGCGTCATCTGATGGTCGAAGTTCATCGGAAAATAGATAGTTTCGATGATTTCTCAGATAAGCTGTTGGAGAGGCTCAGGCCTAGAAGATATTTAAAGATTAATGGTTTTGTTTCCGCGGTTTTTCTTGTAATAGATGATTCTCTTGTCCTGATCAGTTATGATGGTGGTAAAATCTATATTGATATACAGGTTTACGGCAATAGTGATCCTGTTGAGCTGCTTTCTGAAATAGGTTCTTTTGATAAAAAGTCTATTGTTGTACACTATATAGAGCGCTAGTATATCATTATGCCTGCTTTGCCGCTGAAGTTCATGATCATTATTGATACGACACGTCCATTCTTTATCCTTACAACGATGTCTTCATCTCTGCTTAGGAATTCTTCATCTGCTTCTTCTATGTCGTATCCGAAGTTTATGTAGAGTATATCGTTTTGTTTATCGTACTCTACCCAGATCTTGTCTAGATCGCCGATCGTATATGTTTTTGTCTCAGGTTTTTCCTCGCCACTAGTGCTTGACAATATAGGAGCACCTTCTGATTAATTGATTCTGTTCTGTGTGTGAATAATTGTAAGAGGAGATTATTAAAAACGTGTTTAAAAAACTCAGAATGGAGCGATAACGATATCGGCGAAATCAACCGGCAATGGTAGGTTTCTGGACTTATAGTATTCGTATTT
>JAMOVL010000074.1 GCA_027067785.1 Desulfurococcales archaeon
ATAACGACGGCCGTGATCGTGCCCACTACACTAATGCACCTCCATATTGTTAACATATTGTTCGAAAACCCTGTTAAGAAAGAAGATATTATTGATGCGTTATCAAGGAGGAAAAGAATAGCCCTAATCAATGCCAAGCTAACAGGGATTGATTCAACAGCCAAGATAGTTGAGGCGGCAAGAGATCTTGGTAGAAAGAGATATGATGTACCCGAGCTGATCATATGGGAAGACAGCATACACGTATCAGGCAATGAAGTCATATTAATGCAGGCTGTTCACCAAGAATCAATTGTTGTCCCGGAAAACATTGATGCATTAAGAGCAGTTACCGGACTCGTATCTAGACCCGAAGAATCCATAAAGATAACGGATCAAACTCTTGGAATAGGTGTTTTTCAGGATAGTTTCCTCGGCCCAAACCGTAATACCCTTGAATAGCCAGATATAGTTGTAGGGGGTGAAAATATGAGCTATAGAGAAGCACCCACATACGAGATAAGCTTCATGTTTAGGAAAATACTTGTCCCAGTGGATGGTAGTGAAAACAGCCTAAAAGCACTGGACCTCGCAATTGACCTCGCAAAACACTATGGATCCAAGATAACCGTGATCCACGTCAAGCCGACGGGATTCAATCCCCAGCAAGATCCTATCGAGAAGGCAAAGAACAGGGCGAAAGGAAGAGGAGTCGAAATAACATACAAGACAAAAGAGTTCGACCCGGCCGAGTCAAGCACATCGCAGGCAATACTCGAAGAAATAACCAATGGAAACTACGACTTAGTAGTGATGGGGGCGAGAGGGAGAACATTAAGTGGAGAAATATATCTAGGTAGTAAAGCATTATCCGTAGCTATTAACTCGCCTGTAACAGTAATTATTGTAAGATAAAACTTTTTTACTCCTCGATCAACAATCTCATCGCTTTAGGATAATCTTCTTCGGGCATCACTTCTGCGGCCGCCTTGTAATAGTTGGCGAGACCTGATGACACGTTAGCCGGATAACCTGCGTCATGCAGTGTTCTAGCTATGAGCGAGTAATCCTTAGCTGCACCAGCAACGCTGAACTTGGATTCCTGTCTTTCGCTCATAGCTCTCATGTAGTACTTCTTTACAGCTTCTCCGAACCATAGTTTCGACGCAATACGCAGGAACTTCTCATGCTCAACACTATAGGCTTCAAGTATAGCTAGGCTTTCACCTATCAATGCAGGCATCACTAGGCCTATATTGTTTAGTGCAAGTTTCAACGCTGAAGCAGACGGTATAAGACCGGCTCTGAACACTTCCTGGCTATAAATCGATGCTATTTCCTCGGCTAGATCAAGATCCTCCTCATCACCAGCAAGAATTGTTATAAGCTTACCAGTCCTAGCTTGATCCCTACTACCATACACTGGCGATTCAACGTAGTGCAAACCATTATTCTTAAGCAAATTATAGACATACATACTCGTCATAGGTGTTATCGTCGTTGAATTCATTATTAGGACATCCTTATTATTAAGCCGTAATAAGCCATGCTCCCCCGTTACGATCTCCATTAGAGATAGGTCGTCAAACACGAAGACTATGATAGCATCAACATCATCCATATTATCAGGCGTATCAGCAACACTACACTCTATCCTCCCACATAGTTCTTCCGCCTTAGCCCTAGTTCTATTGTAAACAACTAGCTCAACATCTTTGCCCGAAAGATACTCTGCAAGCGCCGAACCCATCCGACCAGTACCAATAATACCTATCTTCACATCCCATGCACCTAGCACTCTATTTTCTCATCAGTTTCAACCGTCGGCTTCAACGGTATCATGCATAGGAATCTCAGATCTTTATCGCCCTTATTCCAATACTCATGCTCAACATTTGGAGGCACGTAGATGAAGAATCCTGGAGAGACACGATATATTCTCGACCCGATCCTGAGCTCGCCAACGCCTTCGAGAACAAATATCTCATGCTCCCAAGGATGATGATGCGGATTGATATGGCCTCCAGGCTTTATTGTGAATAGTCTCATAGCAAATGCTCTAGCACCGTCATCCTCCTTGATCAACCACCTAACATAGGTCTTCGTACCCATTTCATCAGGAACTTTTTGTTCCTCAATAATCTCGTAGTGCCCGATCTTCTCGCCACAAGGTCCTATCCAAATATCCATGACCAGCACCACGATAGTAATATATGTCTATAATAAATAAAAATACCAAACCTAAGATCTTGCTATAATATCAAAACCAACACACTAGTTGGCATGATATACAGAATAACAGTATAATGATAAATCATATATAGAGTAGCTCTTTTAAATGTTTAGTCAAAGAACATACCAAACAAATGAAAAAATAATATATCAATTTTCTGTTCAGAACCAATTCCTAGCAAAAGGAGGGGAAAATAGTGCCTTCGATACCAAAACTATTCACTAACGGAAAACATACAAGGGTAATAACGTACATGTTATGTACAGTTCTAATAGCGATAATACTATTGTCACCAATATCACTTGCACAGGGAACACTAAAACAAGAAAGCTTCGGGCTAACCAAGAAAATAGACTACGATACATATGCATCTCCCTCAGACCGAGATTCTACAATAACACTAACAATACCAATAACAGATGGAAACACTGGATTCCTAATCGACGCAACAAAAAAGGTAACAACAACTCTTGACTGGGGAGGAGTGGGCATCATAGCGACGGCAACCGTTGTACACTTCAGCGGATATGTCGATGATAAAGGTAACCTGGTATTTAAATTCATGGACGACGCAGCAGGAGGATGGACAAGTAAAAAAGGACCCTCAAAAGAGTATGAACAAGGTCACTTGAGAGTAAAAGTAGATATATCAATGACAATACAAGATCATGACCTTATCAAAAGACAACTCTGGTTCATTACTGTCCACAAAGTATCTTATATAAAGGCTAGTTCATCGATAACTGCAGAGCTAAAACTAGAGGTAACTATTGAAGGTTTTGGAGGAGGTATAAAAATCGAAAACACTTATGAAGAAGGAGAATACTATGCTGTCGAGTATACAATGACATTACCCTATGGAGAAGCATATGAATACTGCGATGCAAAAGTTAGTTATGCGGAATATATCAACGGACAGTTATCTTATAGCAATACAAAGCTGCTTCATTCGGAGGCAGTAATAGAAGGAATAGTATACAGATCTTGGGGGAGCTGAAATGAGGGCCCATAGAATAGCCTTAGCATCTATTGTTTTTTTAACAATAATCGTTATTTCATTTATGCCCATTAATCTAGTGAATGGCTATATATTTCAGATATGCAGCTCTGGAAAGGCTACTATTTATTCTTACCCTGTAAACCGTATAGTATGGCTAGATACAGTGGAAGTCTATAACAGACCTTTTATAATGAAGATTGATGCAGATGGTGTACTTATAACATTATATGTGTATCCTTCGGATAGTGTCAAAAACTACAGACTAGTAATTAGTAGCTATAAGATAATAGATAATTCCATATTGCTTATCAACGGAACCCTGTATACACCTCTATTATACGTCCATGTTAGCTATGCTGTTGATGGAAACATCACGTATTCGTTGAAGGAGATAAATCAGAGCTGGATATCTCTAGTGATAGAAATGGATGATATACGGGGATACATTGCAGATGGGCTTTATCCTCAATTGCCCCTTCAAAACAATATATTATACAGAAAAATTGCTTATGTAGGAGGTGTACCGATATATTTCCAAAAACTTAGTCAGGAATATCTTATTAACTTGAAAACTGGTGATATGTATCTCAAAATCAAAAGCGGAAACCATCTACTATATCTTGGAACTACACCGTTATTCCCCTACTATGCAATAAAAGGACCACGCTATTTTGTGGATGAAGTGATTAGTAATGTAAAGGAGAACCTAGAACAGTTATTAAGTCAAAAAAACTATTTACAAAACATAATTAAAAAGGTAAGTTCATCAGAGAACAAGACCAGTGAAGCACATATTCTGAATTATTATGTAGATGAGATTTTCAAAGAATCAATGCCTAGAGGAGAATACGTAGGGTATAGATATAATGTCCAACTTATGCAGGAGGAGATCGGAGTAATCGGTTACGAACAAATAAGAAGATATGTCGATATTGCATCCTTTAACAGGACATACCTTAAACAAAAGAGCCAAGAATTATTAGAGAGCCTCAAGGATAAGAACCTAAAAAGAGCGGAGGAGATCATACTAGGCGCTATTACCCATCACAGAATAGATATATTCAATCCTGAGGGTTTAGAAAAAGATATCTTATCACTGAATTTCCATTGGATATACCCTATAATTACGCCTAACACATTCTTAGTATTGCCCGTAGTGCTTAACAGTACTTCTAAACCGATATACCTGGCATTAAGCACAGGGCCTCTTCCCAACAACTATCATAATCTAAAAACTTACATACAGGATACGATCAGAAGCCTAGAGAAAAGATACCATACTAATAATATTATGTACAGATACTACCCTGGTAATGCGACAATATATTTCTATGTAAACAGAACGATAGTTTATGGGTATACATTTTGGCCTGTTGATGTAAATGGAACAGATTACTTCAACATAGTCGTACATGGCGATCTCTATAAAGAAATCATAGCGTCAAATAAGCAGTGGAGCATCTACTATGGTGTAGTCAATAACTTCATGTTGAGGATCAAAGATATTATCAGGGATTTCCTAGTTGCAGCTGTAACTCATGGTGTTAATTATGTAGAGCTAAAGAAAATTATTGAACGACTGGACGAGCTTCAGGATAATCTCAATAAATATATTCCCAGAACACCCTATGAAACATTGAATTATTCATTAACTACAACTGCAAGCACTTTTGAAGCAAACCATACAGGCACAAGTGGTACCTCTACTGTGACTGGTATATCGAGTAGCTATGGGTTACTTGCAGTGTTAGTTATAGTATTGGTTAGCGCGCTAGTTTTGATACAGCTACGCTGGAGAAAACATAGACAATAAATGTAGCATAATGCCTAATTATAGACGATCTGGGTGAATATATAGTTGGTTCACGAAATCATACATATGAGGATCTTCACAGGAATGTCTATACGCGAGTTCCTAGTAATGATTATATGTGCTACTGCTTCCGCGTTAGCGTCGGTGCTTTTTGTTCTCAACGGGATTTATAGGGCGGCACTGCTTGCAACTCCACCTTATACATTATATGGTTTATCAACAGTTATACGGAATATAACCGATATCTACGGCTTGATGCCCAATGATACATCTATTTTTCCATCTTTCATATACTTCTTCGTACAAAATATGACTAGTTCTTTCTGGCTAATAATGCTAATAGAGATTATTCTTTATATGGTATTCCTTTATCCTTATACCAGCAGAATAGCAAGCGGGTTACCTACAAATATATATAGAGTAAAGAAGAGCCCAGCACAATTACTGATTACTACTGGATTAGTATCAGTTTTGCTAGGACTACCTGTTACCTTATGGCCTTTTTTATCAGTTATATTTGTATCCATATTTTATATAGGCACATGGCCTATTGTACAACACATTTACAACTATATTATTATATGGTTAATATTAGTGCTAATGCCCTTCACAACAAGTATACTTTACCTAGGAACTCTTAGGTTTGATTTATCCCTTCTAATGTCTTTATCATTATCTTTGATTTACTATTTTATATGTATACGTTTTCCAATTCATCTTTTTGTCTTTGTTCCTGAAGTACTCGTGGCACTAATACTAGTCTATGTTTTTTCAAAACATAGATGGGTATCTACGTGGTGATTGTGGAAATGAGAATCTATCTATTGAGAACTGTTTTGCTTGCATTCATTGTTTCGTCAGTAGTTGCAGGTCTATCTACAATATATATACCAGATATCTTGCCCAGTAATGTTAGCCTCACATATTATGTTCAGGTAACTAATGAGACCCTGAAGCTTGCAAAAGTCGAAAAAGTTCTCCCTACATATAGATTGGATCTTTATTATCCGTTTAGGCCTGGAAACGCTCTTCTTAACATTGTAGTTCTTGGACTGAAAGGTTCTTATTCTATATATGTGAGTATCGATAACAAGCTCGTAGAGTATAGATACCATCCCATGCTGATACATGTGTTTCATCCATACCTAGCGATACATATATACCTCGTTCTCACTAACGCTTATCCTATCTCAAGTAATGTGAAGGTAATTGTATACATTACGGTGAAATAGGTTTGAACGATATAATATATCTCGAGAAAATTTATGCGGGATATAAGGGATTAGTTGTCCTAAAAAATATTAATATGAAGATTAGTAGAGGTTTAATCGTTGTATTAGGGCCGAATGGTTCAGGCAAGTCAACACTGTTCAAAATAATTGCAGGTCTCTTGAAACCCTTATCGGGAGAGATACGTGTCCTAGGATTAAAACCCTTTAGAGAGATCGCCAAGCTATCGGAGAAAATATTCTATCTTCCAGAAAAAGAAGTGCTACCAGCAAACTGTATCGTTGAAGACGCTATTGATACATTCAGAGAACTATATGGATCAAAAAATGTGGATAAATACCTGGAGCTTTTCAATCTATCCAAACATCTAACAAAGAGAATAGGAGAGTTATCTCAGGGTTACAGGAGAAGACTACATCTTATAGAAGCTTTATCATCTGAACGAGATATTATTCTACTTGATGAACCATTTAGAGGATTAGATTCCAGCTCTAGAGCACTTGCATCAGAGGCAATCAATTATGCTTCAAGAATAGGTAAATCATGCATTATAGTGTCAACCCATATAATTTCTAGGCTTTCTCCTGAAAAGATTTTCGTGATCGAGGATGGAAATATAAAGTTTGAGGGAAAAATAACCGATCTAGAACCGCAGGGATGCATTGTACTAGAGAAAAATGGTGAGATATTTAAGATATGCGGTGACAGGATAAGGTCTTTGGATCTATCAAATACTACAATTAAGACAATTGTATGCTAATACATGACTTATATACAGATTCCTTAATATGAACAAAAACTTAATTAATGATAGAAACATTGCTCGATGAGTAAATGATAGCATCTATAAGGCTATTAATACTTTTATTACTTAGGTGATATTGTGAGGTTTAATCCGAGAAAAGCTGCACTGATCATAGTTGATATGCAGGATAAGCTCCTCAAAATAATAAGTGATCGAAACAAGATTATTGGGAATATCCGGTTATTGGTTAAGCTAGCCAGGCTTGAAGGAATGCCAATAGTTGTTACCAAGCAGGTAAAGCTAGGTGAGATAGCGGCCGAAATAAAAGAGGTACTCCCAGCTGATATTGTTGTGTTTGAAAAGAAAAGCTTCAGCATATTCGGCGACGAGAAAATCTCTGCCTATATCGAGGGACTACAGAAACAACAACTTGTAATCACTGGTATTGAGACACACATATGTATATTACAATCCGTCATGGACGCCCTTGACGAGGGGTATAGGGTATACGTTCCTCCCGACGCAGTTGCTTCACAGATAGAACATGATCATCGCTACGCATTATCGCATATGGCCAGGCTCGGAGCAATAACTCTACCGTCCGAATCCCTGGTATACATGGCTATGAAGACTAGTGAATATCCGGGCTTCAAGGAGATCCTTGAAGCCGTTAAAGAGCGACGGAGAAATCAGTAGAACACCGTTATATTCGGAAGCAATGATACTATTTAAAAGGGTGCTACAATTGTTGATAAACAAGCTTATCCCAAGTATTAGGGAGAAAATAGATCCATGGCTAGCCTACGACTCACTTAAAAAGATCACATGGTACCATAGGCTCCAGGGATCAACAGGGCTATGGGACGCTGTAAACACAATAAAGAATATCCTCTCCGAGCATGGTGTGAGTTCTAAGATATTAAAAGTGAAACAAGGAGAAAAGCTAGGCTTCTTAGAGGCACCTGCTTCATGGGATCCCGTAGAGGGATGGGTAGAGATCAAAGACGGAGACGAAACACTCCTCAAGATCAGCTATGACGAGCACCCGACACTTATATCAGCACATAGCCCTGGTGGTGAAGGAGAAGCTAAGCTGAGCCTTGAGAAAGAAGGTGGCGAAGCCATCATTGCTACCGGGCTACTAACATCACTATTCGAGAAACACCGGGATTCTAGGCTCATAGTGTACTATACTAGGTCGAGATATGCCGAGGCAGTACCGTATACAGGACTATTCCTAAGGCCAGGCGATACTAAAGGACCCTCCGTGGTCGGGATACCCACGGCACAGGCCTTACGAATAATTGAGAAACTTATCAGTGGCCGCGAACTAATTGTTTCGTGGAATATAAAGGTTAAATGGCATGATAAAGGCCTCCCAGTACTATACGCTGGCAATAAGGATCCGCGAATATTATTCGTTGCACATATATGTCATCCCAAACCAGGAGCACACGACAACGGTAGCGGTAGCGCCGCACTAATTGCTATAGCGAAATATCTTGAAGAACAAGGCAGAGATGATTGGGCCGCCGTATGGGTTCCCGAGTACACTGGTTCAATCCCTGTTCTAAACAGGGTTAGGCCGAAATATGTGGTAAACCTTGATATGGTTGGATCAAAACAATGGATAACAGGCTCAACACTATCCATTGTTGCACCTCCCTTATTCGTTAATGAAGAACCCGCGGCAGCTGCTTGGGCGGCTAGCTACACTGTATTTAACTCAGCTTCAAGCTTTGGCGGAAACAGTCTACCTAGATATAAGTGGGAGATAAGCCCATACACTATGGGGAGCGACCACGACGTCGCCCTCGCAACAGGAATCCCGGCAACGATGTTCAATGAATGGCCCAGCAAATACTATCATACAGATATGGATACATTCGATACTATAAGCAGAGATAATCTGAACCGTATAGTCATAGCTTCTCTCCTCACATACTATATCCTCGAAGACGAGGATGAAAGGAGAAAAACCGTCGATGCATTCAACAATTACAGGATCGGATGGTACTATCTAGAAAGCAACAAAAAGGGTGTAGAGCCTCCAGAGAGCCCTGCCAAACTGTTATCTGAGAAACTGCTTGCCAGCACTACGGAGAAACCCTTGTTACTCTCACCAATAACATCGAGGAAGATAATGAGAATTCTAGGAACAGATGTTTATGAAGAACTCAGAAAGATTAAAGGTTCTATAGAGTATATCGGCCTCTATGCACCACTACTCTATAGCCTTGGCGTAACTGATCACGAGAGGATCGCGAAGTACTATCAGTCAGAGAAACTGATAAGATGGCGTGACGAGGAATGGGAGAAGATAAAGGAAGCATTTACAAGGATCACTGAAGAACTACTACATTAGAGCGTTTTTCCTCAATGATGTCCCTACAAGTCTTTATCTCTACATTCTTTTTACGTGCATGTTCTAATACTCCTTCGGCGTACTTCTTCCACTTCGGATCTCGTAGGAGATGATGATCATATATTATCAGCTCGGGTTCTTGATCAATAACATATTTAGCGTTATCAATAGCTCTATTGAGATTGATCCGGTTAAACATGTATGGGAAAAGATAAGTCGGAGGCCCATCGAGCAAGATTATGTCGGGCTTGAGATCAGCTATGTAATAAGCGTAATCCTCTATTATAGGCCCCATGACATCGCTTGTATAGAATATCTTCTTCTCTCCAACACGTATGATTAATGGGACGACCCATCCTGTTCTATCATATTCTATCCCGTGATACCATGGCTCTAATAAATTGATCTTCACACCACCATATTCTATGCTACGGTTTTCAGCCCATCTAACAATTATATCTTGAGACTCGATCTCTCCGATCCAGTCGTGACTTGCCCAGTACTGTCTGAGTTTTTCAAACCATTTCTTGCCCTTCAATAATAATTCTCTCCGCCGAGATTCATAATCGCCGTAATTCTTCGACATAGCGTATACTAGTTTCTCAGTGGGATCGGGGAATTCCATTGCTATAGGTGACGAGATATAATCTTCTAGGCTCATGTTTATCGATGATAAAAGTTCTGATAGGAATAATCGTGCTCTTCTCCACTGACTCATGTTGATATAGTAGTTAGGATTCTTTACGAATAACTTCTTGCCTCGATAAATATTGTACTCTAGATCCCTATCGCTAGGTAATACGTGGTGGTCGTAGTGATAATGTGTAATAATTATTATGTCCGAGGCTCTGGCGTATTTCTCGATAGTCTTAATGGCTTTCCTCCTCAACTCCTTCTTAATTTGGGGGTCGAGCGGGTATGAGGGCTGTAAAGCCGCCGCACCAGGATCAATTAATACATATCTTTCCATATACTCAATAGCGAAAGAGAAAGACTTAGCGCCCAGGCTATCACACCAGACAATATGGAGCTTCGCATCGCTATCCAATCGTGTACTCACCTAACAGATATATTATTTTGACACGAGATAATGTTAGATTTATGTAGAGTATAACCAGGGATGTTTCCAGCGGATAAGATGTTTTGAGGGGTTACCTGGTTGCCCGTTATAAGGATCTCTAAGAGTGATTTAGAGAAACTAGTTGGTAAAGGGCTTTCTAGCGATGAAATAATGGATATACTGCCGAGGATTAAGTGCGAGATTGAAGTGATTGAAGACGATACTATAGAGTTTGAGACAACGCATGACCGGCCAGACCTCTATAGTGTTGAAGGCGTTGCCAGAGCCGTGCGTTCCTATCTCAAAGGAGTTATACCGCATTATAACTATGTAGACGAGGGCTACAAGGCGTATAATAAGGGTGTGCCTAAGAGACCATTTATAGCATTCGCTATTGTCAAGGACCTAGTTCTGGACGAAGAAGCCGTAAGGCAGATGATGCAGCTCCAGGAAAAACTAGCGATAACTTATGGACGGAGGAGACGTAAGGCTAGTATAGGGGTTTACGATCTTGATAAGATAAAGATGCCTGTATATTATGAACTAGTAGATCCAGATGAGACAAGGCTTGTGCCTCTTGAGGGCGAAGAGGAATTATCGCTTAGAGAGATATTGTCCAAGACAGAGAAAGGCCAGGAGTACGGGCATCTCATAGCATCATGGGAGAAATACCCGGTTATAAGAGATTCTAGGGGTAAAATACTCTCATTACCACCGATCATCAATGGTGAAGACACAAAGGTTACTGTGGAGACAAAGAATATACTTATTGATTCCACAGGGACTGATCTAGATACAGTTGTTAACATGGTCACGATCATGGCTACTAGTCTAGCTGAGAGAAGTAGGTCGAAAACTATTGTTTATGTAAAGACCTTTATGGATGGAAACAGGGTTGTCATAGCACCCCGTGATCGTGGGCCCGAGATAATTGTTGATCTCGCACGAGTTGAGGATGTACTTGGCGTGAAGCTCCCCAGGGAGACCTGTGTAGAACAATTATTGAAGGCCGGGATAGAGGCTAGAATAGAGCCTAATGGTAGATTAAGAGTTCTGGTTCCGCCTTACCGTATTGATCTGAGGACCGAGATCGATGTTATAGAAGAAATAGGCATAATGTATGGTCTTGACCTCATCGGGAGAGAATCATTCGAGATCCCGCCGTCGAGGGGTCCTGGCAGAGTACATCCATTAGAATTCTTATCGAGAAAAGTAAGACTTATCACTGCGAGTTATGGTTTCATCGAGGTAGCGAACTATATGATGAGCAACTATTATCTGCAGAGCAAAGTCTTCGGGACAGAGAAGCCTATTATAAAGGTGTTGAACCCTAAGATGGAGAAATATACTGGTTTGAGAAGATGGTTGACCCCCGGCCTCGTCAGTATAGTTAAGGATAACCAGGAGCGCGAACCAGTGATAAAGATCTTTGAGGTTGGAGACATCGTACTGCCTGATCCAGAGAGCCCCACCGGAGCGAGAATAGAGAGGAGACTAGGTATTCTCGTAAGCCATGACAAGGCTACCCTAACGGATGGATTAGCCTATGTACACGCTATCCTAGATAGACTAGGGGTTAAGCATAGGTTTGAGAAAGGATACGTTGAAGGATTGCTCAGAGAGAGGACAGCGTTCATACTGCATGGTGATAAACAAATAGGATTTGTGGGGGAAGTGCATCCCAAAGCTCTCAAAGAGCTGGGTATTGAGAAACCCGTTGTTGTGGCAGAGATCTATCTTAACGATTTATTAGATATTCTAGAGAAATAAGTTAGTCTCGAGGATGAGGCTTAGAAGGGATGACCCGTTACTGTTCGGGGATGAATTGACGGGCCTGGCTGAAACATTTTTCTCTATTCTTTGGGATACGCCAACATGTATAGGATCGGGGCCAAGATCGTTGTTGTTATAGCAACGGTTATAGCTGTGCTATAGTACGTCTGGTTGATCACTCCTAGCGATAATCCAAGGTTGAGCAGAGCTGTTTCGAGAGCACCTCTTCCCGACATGGCTAATCCAACAGCGATGCTTTTCCTCTTCTCGCGTAGAATCCTGTAGGCAATGGGTGTTGCCCCTATGAATTTTCCTAAAACAGCCATCGCTAGTAAGACTACGTAGAGCACTGGGCTAACCGCTCTGGGGACATAGACTACTCCGATATATGTGAAGAATAATGGTATGAATATAACATCCAGTACTATGGTGAAATCGCTTATGAACTCTGAGATCGCTATTCTCGTCCTTAGGAATGGGTCGTGGAATTCTCTACCCCTTCCAATTAGTATTCCAGCCAAATATGCGCCGATCAGTTCACTTAGTCCCGCCATTCTAGCAAGGAAAGCAAGTCCCAAAGCTAGTATAATACATGATGTAGCGAACCATAAATAGTCGTGGCTGATCGTCTTGTAGAAGCCTGTGAATCTCCGAGATAATAATCCGCTGATATAGAATATTATTCCGAGGAATACGGTTGTTTTTACCGATAAGAGGATGAGGGATTCAACATCGATCCTCCCATAGTTTAGCCCGGCTATGATACCAATAATGAATACCGCCATGATATCGTCGACGAAACTAGCTCCTACAAGCAAACTCTTACTCTTAACATCCCCTCTATGTGCTACGATAGCTGCGACGGTTTCTGTCGCTGTATTAGATAGTACTGCGGCCAAGAATATGGCTGCTAATAGATTAACACCAAGTGATAGCGAGGCGGCCAGAACAAGTATGAATGTGGCCGTAACACCCATAGCACCCATAAGTACGACCGCACTACCATGTCTCCGGAGCTCTCTGAAATCCGTTGTAAGGCCTGTATAGAACATTAGTAGAAGCAGGCCGAAAGACGCTATACCCATTAGTTCGGGGGATGGATAAACTATGCCTAATACATAAGGGCCAAGCACTATTCCTGCTATCACATGAGCTGCAACAGGGTGTAACTTATATTTTCTAAAAGGTATTTCGAGGAGCTTTGCAAGTATTAGCAGGGATACTAGGCCTAGTATAAAGGTTTCCTCCTGGTACAATCCCGGCTCACTCCAGCATGTAGGAAGCGACTAGTCTTCCATCGGTTAGCAATATATAGCTTTTCCTAGCGATTATAGGCATTACGTTAGGGCCGAAGACTTCTTCCTGTACAAGATAGCCGTCCTTTATCCTATATAGTCTAGTTATAGTGTTTTTCTTGGCTTGTTCATGAACAGCCACGATGTCTGAAGCCACAAGCGAATAATATACGTTCCTTATTATGTGGCTTGACCATCTTATTCCTCCTCTAAAATCATAGTTAGCTATAACAGGCATTCCCATGATGACAGATAAGGCTGTAACACTTAGGTCATCAGGATTAATATTGTAGACTCCCCTTGTAAACGGAGGCCTTGTCACAGTATACTCGATCGAATAATCTATCAGGTTGTATACTCGTATCTCGTTCCTATCCATGACTGCTACTTGTTTCGAGCTAAACCTCTCCATTCCAGGGATCCTGTGTGGTATCGGGTTGAATGGTATGAATAATGGGACTCCTTCATCACTTATGACTTCTTCTCCATCATTATTGTAGCCGCGGCAGTAGAGTTTTCCTTCTTGCTCACTTATTATGAATATCATGTCCGGTGATGACACCAGGTATCCTCCGAACCTTGATAGCTCATCGATGATCGCTCCTGTCGATGCATCGAAGATCACGGATGCCGTGTTATCTTCGGTAAAACCATGGGCTGTAACAGCTATGATATTATCAGTTGCCGCTATGTCGAAAGAAAATATTTTTCCAAGACCTATTGTTTCTAGCACGTCTCCGTGGACACTATATACTTGTATCTCGAGCGTATAGTTCGGAGAAAGTACGGCTGCTACGCATATGTCTTTCCTACACTCCATTTTTGCGTCGAGGCCCCTTACGATCTTCCCCCATACTTTTTTCTTATAGCCCTTGAAACACTGGAAGGTGAAGAATTCCCTCCTGCGTTCCACGCTTCCTCTCAGCTCTACCTCGTCCAAAGTATTTATGCTGGTTTTACCGCTTATCGAGTTGATCCTATACTCGATCATCTTGTCGACACAGTATAGTTTAATAATAAGCCATTCACCCTCAATGTTGAAGCCGTCAAGACTGCAGTAGTCCGGGAATTTCCTAGTCCATACATGTGTAACAGGCAATACACGCGCCTCCGCTACGCGGTATTAATACCTTTATATCTATCCTAAAATACTATGAACTATGTAAAACCATTACGTTCACAATAGTAACATTACTGTGCTAACTTATTAGTATATCAGCCCCGGCAGGTGTGTTAGTTGAGTGAAAGGGTATTCGTTTCACCGATGATAATAGAGGAGAACATACTGGGAGAAGAACCTGAGCCTAGTAGGCCTAGACAGGTATATGTTTTCAAGGATAAAGAAGAGGTTTACCCGGGACTAGCGTATAGCCGGGCATTTGTATATGCGAGAACAGGTGGTCTTGAAAGATTTTATTTAAAACAAGTATCAGGTGTTTATCACTTATTCCATAATGAGAGAAGCCTTGCAGCCGTTTATGGCCTAATATATAATATTGCAGGCACAATCCAGAGGATAGGCATAGCGATACAACTCCCTGATTACACACATAGCTTCATAGTGTTAGAAGGAGTTAACCCCGTCTACGAGTTAACAGAGTATAAGACAGGGTTTCTCTCGAAGAAAATATGTATTCCTAAGAGAATCGATGTAGGCTTATCCGGTAATAGATTGGTGGCGTATATACGTTCAGTAACTGCCGAGAACGAGAGATGCGAAGACATAATAGTATATGAGAAATCACCTGGGAAGTTCTCAATAAGAAAAGTCGGTAACGGTGTGCCTCTAGGCTGGAACGGTAAATGGTTCACCTACCTAGAGATGAGGAAGGACAATATCGTGTTAAACTCATACGTAATGGGAGAGTGGAGAAAACATACCTTACCAAAATCTGTTATATCGGAAAGATACCGTGTTCCAGGAGCAATGGCTTACTACGATGGAGAACACATAGTCCTCAACAACGGTTACGAACTAGTAGGAATAGACCTAGATAAAGCAGTTAGCCTATGGCGTAAAACATTCGGGGAAAACGTGCACACACCGCTAATCGCTGTCGAGAACAAGGAGACATTGGCGTTTAAAGACAAAGAACTATACCTCCTAAACGTCGAGACTGGCGCACCTATATGGAAACAGCAATTCGATAAACAAATAACCGCCGCAGGCCTCGGCAACCGCTACCTGGGCGTTGCTACAAACGATATCCTCTACATCTATGAGAGAATAATGAACAGGTTCAGACTCATAGGCAGATACAAGGTTCCCGGGCTCATCAATGGTATAAGCATATATGAGAAAAGCGAGGATGAACAAACAGCTCTGATAGGATACATATCGCCTGACGAAGTACCACACGTTATACAGGCTAATTTCGCCGAGTCAATAGGGTTTAGGATCAAAGACTTCGAGATAGCATCCGGCGGAACCGCAGAGTATGAGATCATGGAGGTTACACCCACAGTAGAACTCATAAGAAAACCACGTGCACAGCTCAAGATCATATCGGAGAGCAACAGGATCATAATCATTGATAGAGGCAGTCCTCCGGGCACATATACGGCCACTGTTCTAGTTAAGATACCTGGCTTCCTACCTATCATCGAAGATATAAAGATCGTTGTGAAAAAACTGGAGAGCGCGTTCAGAGAGATCAGAATACAGCCTAAAATAGTCCCAGGAGTGCTTGGACCATTCGTCCCCGTAACAGTTGATCCACTGGTTGAGCTGGACGACCTATATATCGTCGCTACAAGCGATGATGGAAATCTATATGGAACAACAACTGTTCATCAAGACCTCCGCGTAGGGAGGAAGGTGCTACCACTGTATATTCTCTGGGCTAAAACCGGTGTGTACCAGGCAAAAATATCAATTGTTGCTAGAAGCCATAGGAGACAAATATACGAGGAGATAAGAGCCAAGATCCTCGCGGACTTCGATATACCGCCCTTCCACCTCAGAGTAACAGGGACAACAGCATACATATGGTCGCCGTTCGATATCGATGCCGCTAAAATAATATTCGAGAGCCGCGAAGCAGAATACACGATCATACAAGATCTAAGGAAGGGATGGAACGAAATAGATACACATGGAATGATACCCGATAGAGTAAGGATTAGGCTGAAGAGCGGGATAGAGTATATTGTCTGGAGGGGTCTCAGCTGGATCCAGTTGAGGAGGTCAGAATAATCATTGTAATAACGGGTTTTCTGGCATTACTATTAGAGATTATAGCGTTAATGCTTGAGAGAAAATCAAATATGAGCACGAATAAAGACGAATAATTCGTCCACAAGCTTCTCTAGTCGTTCAAGCCTCTTTTTAATATCTTCAATTTCCTCCTCTAATACCGCTACTCGCTCGTCCAGGGCAAGATTATTCTCTACGTTATGGTTTTCATCAGGTTTCTCACTCAATATCATCCACCCATGAATATGTCCAGGCCCTTCTTAGGTATAAAATAGATTTCCGAAGACCAATTAATCTTCTCTAATCTTCCCTGCTCAACAAGTCTTTCAGCATACACTACGCCTTCATTACCATAAACTTTTATGATCTCCTTAACGCTTAACGGTTTTCTCAATACATGATTGTATATACTCTCTTCAACATCTCCCGCCAAGATAATGTTTTGCTCAGGAATTGAACCACACATCTTTACATCAATGCCTTCTTCTTCGAGAATTCTCCTGGCTTTGTCGAGAAGTTTTCCCCTTAAAGGTTTTATATCACGTGATCTTCCAGGCCTATTTATGGTTTTGAGGAAAACTTTGTTTATTCCAATGCTCTTGAGAGTTGCCGCGAGCTCTAAGAGGTAGCGTGATTCGCCGGGGTTAAACCATTCATTTCTAAACATGTTTATCTCAGCATATATTTTCCGCTTAGCGTATTTTGGCAGGGAACGCATGATTTTTCTGAGCGAATATATACTGGCCTTGTCGAGTGGATCTACTAGGAGCTTGCGGGGTTCACCGACTACATCTAATGGTACAAGGATGTAATCCGTTGTTCTAAATATTGGTTCAACCCATTTCTCAGCAAGAAGATATCCAGTTGTTCTTAGAACGACACGTTCTGAACACCCATAGTTTGATGAGATTGTTTTTACTTTCTCGATTATTAGGGGGGTTTGGAAATTGAGGAGAGGATCACCCATACCCCAGATCATTATAGTGTTATAGACGCATCCGTTCAACTGTATGAATTCATCGAGCTCCTGAGATATTCTTTCCGGCGAAACATAGAGTTGGGGCTGAAGGGTTTTCTTGAAATACCATGGTATTATGGGACAGTATATGCAATTGTACGGGCATTTCCTCGGCGGCATCAATGGATCTATGCCGAGAGAATAGCCCCAGCACCTGCTGGGATGCGGGCCATAAATACATCTGATTTTCATCTCTACTTATCCCCGCGTATTCCTCAGTAATGCTATGAAGAAGCCCTGTGAATTATGTATATGGGGCATTACCCTTGCAACACTATCCGATGACTCAAAGCCAGGATAGGGATCGGAGAGTCTTTTGTCATTAATCTTCACGGGCTCAGCAAGGCCCTCCGCGATCAACCGGTCAACCACCATTTCTCCTTCAAGTGGATGAATACTGCATGTTATATACTCTATTAGTCCGACCCCGTTTATTAGCAGGTTTTTGAGAATAGAGTATTGGACTTCGTGATAATATCTTAGCTTATCCTTCCTCATAATATTCAGCTTAATAGCAGGATCTGATGATACCGCGCCGCTACCGCTGCAGGGGGCGTCGACAATTGTTAGGCCGAATATATTTCCGTTGATACGGACATTGCTAGAATCAGCGTTTATAAGAACTACTGAGCGCTTATCGACACCAAGCCTGTCGAGAAGCTCTTTTTCAACGAAAAGCCTTCTCAAGGACTTGTCAATCGCTAATGCATTGATCCTGTTATTCGTCAACATGAAGACTTGGCTTAGCTTGTTGCCGGGAGCACTGCAGGCGTCAAGTATTCTCCTAAATTTCCCGAGTGGAAGTACATCAATTGCTAGAGCACTCGCGAGATCCTGCGAGACGACAACTCCCTTCCTGACGGCCTCAATATTTCTGAGCGATCCCCATTTGGGGTGTTCGACATAGACCATGTAGTCTACGAGATTGCTCCGTGATACTACTATGCCGTTCTTCTCGAGTAGACTTATTGCTTCCTCAGGAGATGATTTGAGAGTATTTATCCTAAGCCATCTTTTCTTCTCATTAAGCTTTCGAAGCATTTTCTCTAATGCACGTCTATCCATTAGGCCCAATAGGTCTTTTACAAGATACTCCGGATAACCGTATAGTATGCTCAGCTTCTTCGATATTGACAGCCTAGATGCTTCTTCTCTTAGTTTTTTCTGAAGCTGTTTCACACTAAACCCTAAGGAGGCGAAGTATGCGGCTAGCCCTGCCGGGTGCGTGCCATAGCCGTATTTTGCGGATAACCATCTTATACCATAATAGTACGTTACGAAGTACCAGCCGACCTTGTAAAATGTACTTAGCAACCACTTAGGCACATTATACCTAGTAGTAATAGTTTTGAAAGCTTTATCATAACTGACATGTGTGGCCATGATATGTTTTAGAAGGAGTGTGAGAAAGAACTGTAGCTCATGGGACGGAGGTGTTGTCTCCAATACCTATCACTAGCCTAGACTCTCTAGCATCATTTCTATTCGATTCACGAAACTTACCGGATCTATATATCTCACCCCTAGTTCTCTACACATTCTCATTATCCCTTCATCATTCGTTACAACTTCACCGCCTAGTTCAAATGCAAGTATGATGATGTCGAGATCAACATCGGTATCGACTATTCCTTTCCTAGTTGCTTCACGGTATTTTTCCCTTAGATCATGTATTGATTCTGCAAGGATCTCGTCGAGCTCGTCCTTTTCTTTCGCCTCGTATCCTAGCTTGATCGTTTTTCTAACCATGTCTTCAGCGACTCGTAGGCCCTTCGTTATCCTTGTCCTTAAGTCTTTGATCCAGTTGCTAAGTATTATCGCTGGGAGCTTTATCCCATAGAGGTCAGGGCTCCTAACTGTTAGAACAGAGATTAATCTGTCTACAATGGTTTTATCGACATTGTTTCTAATCAAGAATCTTCGTAGTTCTTCAGCAGTAGTGGGCGGTGTATAGAGGCTTAGCCCGAGCCTTGCACGGGCCTTCGTGAGAAGATCTATTAGTGCTTTGATTGTTTCGTTCAACGTACTAGTTCCCAATTTTTCCCGCAGCCTTGGATCGGTAAAAGCACTCGTATCCAGCACGTAGATCTCGGGCATTTTAGTCCCCTTTCTCACTTAGGAATACTTACTACTTCGACGTCACGAGCACTCGTTTTTCTCACAAAGAACGGTATTATGGGTTCTGGTAGGTTTCTAAGGAGCTGAAGATCACTAGTGAAGAGATCACGTATATCGTCGATACCTAGTACAGCCATCGCCAATCTATCAATACCTATACCCCAAGCGATAGCCTTGACGCCTGGAGCGCCGAGTATCTCCATGACCTCGGGCCTAAATACACCGCCTGGTAACGCCTCAATCCATCCGAGAGTCGGGTGCTTGATGAATCCTTCTACGCTGGGCTCTGTGAATGGGAAGTATCCGGGCTTGAACCATATCTTCTTTATTCCCAGTGCTGCGACGAATTCTTTGAAGAACGCTAGTAGGTGCTTAAGGTTAACATTCTTACCGACGATAATCCCGTCTAGCTGGTAGAACTCCATTGCGTGCTTAGCGTCCAGTGTCTCGGGCCTGAACACCCTGTCTAGGCTGAACGCCCGGTATTCTCCTTCTCCCTTCTCATATATCGTTCTAACAGATACCGCCGTGGTCTGGCTTCTCAGTACCGGGCGTAGTGCTCTGAGCGGGTTCCACTTATACTTCCAGCTCCTCTCATGAACGGTTTTAGCGCGCTCTAATAGTTCGCTGGGTAGTCTACCCCTGAAATCTGTGTCGACAAAGAAAGTGTCATGTATCTCTCTTGCTGGATGGTCTTGGGGCTGGAATAATGCGTCGAAGTTCCAGAACTCTAGCTCGACATGAGGACCTTTAACTTCTTCGAAACCCATAGCAATAAGTATTTCCCGCACCATGTCTAGAAACTCCATATATGCGTTGAGCCTCGCTGGTTTAGGCTTAGGGGGCTCAATGGATAGATCGAACTCCTTAATATATAGTTCTCCGAGCCTGTCAGCCATGGATGGTGTTATGACCGTTGTGACTTCAAATGGCTTAACTAGTTCTTCCGACATAAGTCTTCTGAGATCAGGGATCGGCTCGATAATGATTCTTGATACACGTTCTATACGGATGAGCTTCCTTCTACGTAGAAGACTTATTGTCTTATCGGGTATCTCCCCGCCTCTCTTTATCTCTAGGAGAGCTGATCTAATCCAAGCGGCTTCTTCGAGCGCATCAAAGCATTTTTTCTCATCACCTATTCTCACGATCCCCTGTATTATTCTTAGACATCCATGTCTAACAAGATGTTGAAGACCTATTCTCGCCATCTTATGATCCAGGCCTGATTGTTCAGCTATACATTCGATGAACTTAGGCACCGGGTTATCTATACATCTATACA
>JAMOVL010000075.1 GCA_027067785.1 Desulfurococcales archaeon
TTCTTAGAAAGATCAATATATGCATATTACAATGTATTTTCAGGTACATAACAAATCATCAATATTATACGGAGCACGTAATCTAATATGTATATGAAATTGTAAAATAACTGTAGGGAAAGTATAACGGTGTATATTAAATAAATATAAACCTATAAAAAAGAAATAGTTAATTATACTTATAAGTATATATTATACTGACATAGGGTGACATGTAGTGGTAGAGAAAAGAAAGATACAGAAAACAGGTTCGTCCTCCTATATAGTCACGCTACCTAAAGAATGGATAGATATGATGGGGCTAAAATCGGGGGATTATGTATTAATATATGAGCATGAAGGAAAACTAATCATAACATCACCCAAAGCTGAAGCTAGACAGTTAAGCGGAGAGATACACATCAAGGAAGATATTGACAACCAAGAAATATTCCGTGTACTTGTAGCAATGTACCTATCCGGTTATGACAATATAGCTGTAACTTTCTCCTCTAATATTCCTAACCTAGCAAGAAGGATTAGCGAATTAAAGAACATGGCGAGAATTAAGCTCGCAGGCATAGAGGTTGTTGATGAAACCTATAACTCTATATCATTCAAGATACTATTAGATCTAAAAGAGCTTCCACTGATCAGGGCTATCCGTAGGCTACACCTCATAGTTAATGGCATGCTTAATGATGCACTGAACGCCTTCATAAGGAAAGATAAGGAGTTAGCAGCCGCTGTTATACAGCGTGATGACGAAGCCGACAGATTCCACTTCATGATCGTCAGGCAGCTAGCATTGGCACTGCTTGATATAAAAATAATGTATGAGCTAGGAATTTCCAACCCCGTCGAGGCGATCAACTATAGAATAGTTGTAAGAAACCTTGAAAGAATAGCGGATCACGCGGTCAATATCGCAAAAAGAATAAAGCATATGCCTGAACAGTGCATGCTATGCCAAGAAACATATGAGCTGGGCCAGAGGATCATAAGTACATTCAATAACGCCATGGATAACCTATATAAGCTAGGCAGGAAGAAAGCTGAAGAAGTAATCAGGAATGCCCAGGAAATAGTTAGAGAAATAGAAGATATACTGCTGAACAAGATCCTATTAGGAAACATTAGTGACCAAGAAAAAATAGTCTTAACACTAATCTATGATAGCCTAAGGAGAATAACAAGATACAGTAGCGGTATCGCTGAAGCCACACTTAACATTAAGGTTAACAAGAACAACGTCATAGACATTAAATAAAACTAATTTAAGGGAAACCACCGTAATTCTATCACGAGTGCCCCGGAGCCTGCGCAACGCCCCCGTGTACCGGGGGAGTATGAGCGTAGGACGGGTCACTCCCGGCCATAACACACAATTTTCACGCCATTCTAACTTCTAATGGTGTTTCGAGAACGTGAATAGAATAGTAAAAATACTCTGTGTAAACACGATATTATTCCCTTTTGCAAATCTGTATGAAATAAGTTGTGAAGGAGGGATGTTACTCTTTTCTAGCAGGTATGTAAGTTCTCTTTCCGGGAGGTTCGAGTTCATCCATATTTCTAAGTGCTTCAAGGTATGAGTCATAGTCTTCGGCCGGTAATAGCTTCTTGATCCTAATATACGACTCTATTAGTTCGTCGGGTATATTATCTAATCTTCCAAAGAGATGAGTATAGCCCTGGTTTCTAAGCCATTCCATGAAGTCTTCTTCGAGGCCTGCATCAACGATTAGTTTTACGAGCTCATATTTTTCAGAAGGGCTTAGTTTGGGCATCATAGAAGATTCCCTACGAGGAATTCTGTGGTCGAAAATAGTTTTGTCTCCAGCCCTAATTAAGGGTTAGGGTAGATTATTCTTCTTCCTCTTCTTCCTCCTCGATTCCTTCGTATTCTATGTTTAAGGCTTCTAGTTTTTCGATAAGATTAGCTTCTGTCCCTGAATAATATTTGATGAGTAATATATCGCCCGGTTTAACTATAGTGTCCGGTTTAGGCATTGGTATTATCTTGTTATTCCTATAAAGTGCGATAACAAGTACGCCTAGATCATCGAGAGCCAGAGACTCGAGAGTACGTTCTTTAAAGTTCTCCGGTATCTTTAGCTTAGCAACCTGCTCAACGCTTTCCTCCTCAACGCGACGGACGATCGGATGTATTGGGAGATTCGAGGCAAGAGGGACGATCAACTCTGTTGCTGCATCAGCTATATTCTCCATGGAAGTTACAAAACTCATTAACCCGGCCTTCTCCTCGGGATCCCCATTATACTCGGAGAGAATGTATAGGATCATCTTATAGGCGAGCTCATCAACCGCTTCTTCAAGATTCAATACCTCGTTCGCCGCTATTTTGTCATTGTTAACTATTGCATGAAACGCTAGATCTATCATTACATCCGAAATATTCTTAAGATACGCTATTTTCTTCGCAAGTTTTTCCTCCATTACATTAGTTACCGGTTTTTTGAGCGCTATTTCATCGCCTAGCATCTTCGCAACTAAGCTTAAGGAATCAAACGTACCACGCACTATTAGGATATCGCCAACCTTGATCTCGGTTTCTTCATCAGGATTTATAATCCAGTGATCCTCGCGTCTAATAGCAATGATGTTGAAACCAGTCATCATTTCATATAAGCGTTCAATACTAAATCCTTCATAGGCTTTATTCCTGACAGTTATGCGTGCAATAACCTCTTCTGATTCTAGGAGCGCTGCACGGACTTGCTCGCTGATCCCTGTGCCTCTGAGAACCAGCATAGCGATATCTGCGGCTGAATCACTTAATTTGTCGAGTGCATTGGCCATTCTATACACGCTAACCATTTCTTCAGCATCACGAACAGTTTTTACCGCCAGACTCGCCTGCATCACGAGGAGACTCCAGGCTGCATCTAGCTTGTCTTCGACACGCTGTACTTCATATGCTAGGCTTGAATCATTTACTACTACGGAGTAGTACGCCAGATCGATCATCAGCCTGGAGTATTCACTCATATCAGTCAATAACTCATAAACTGGTATCGGCTCGTACTTAACAGGTCTAGGCGCCTTTATAGGCAATACTGTTTTCACCTAAGGGATAGAGGGATTAATGTCTAGGATAGATGGATTATTGAATTGATTAATAAATCCTATATCTTAATATACCGACGATCCCGCCGAAAGTCTTCTTCAACCAAGCACCTTCGGGTATGTCGTCGCTTAGATAGACTGGTTTTGCACCATACTTCTTCGCTAGTTCAGCCCATTCAAGGGCGTCGGGCCGGGATTCATCAATGATCAGTGTTTTTACAGCACCCATTTGTAGTGCTTGTTTAACTTCATCTTCGCCATAAACTATTAGACCATCATCCTTAGCCATATGGAGCTTGAATTCTTCAACAGCCTTCAATGCGTCAACGTATTCTTGCTCCTTCAATATATCAGCCGCCTTCATTATCATTTCCCTAAGGCCAACCTCGCCCTGATATCCTACATCGATAAGCCTCGGCAGCACGATCTGTTTAAGCCTGTAGTCTAGATAATTGCCTTCAAGGAAGTCGTACTTACTGTAAGCAGGTCCACCAATAAGTATAGCCTTGAGCTTCCCCTGCTCTAGCAGTGGTAAGAAGTGTTTTTTAGCGTGCTCAGCGACACGCTTATAGAATTCGTCGACAAGCTGCTCAATAATTCGATCAAATCTTCGCTGACTCTGACCTCCCCTATGATGCTTTCCAGGAATATATGCCTCCAGCTCTTCGAGAACATCTAGCCTACTCCCTTTCAGCAAGCCGAGCGTTGCGGCATCTCTTTCTACAAGTATTAGTCCGATCAGGTTGGATTCCAGCACCATTTCTTCGAGGAACTCTGTATGGAATTCTTTATCGGTTCTATAGTAATATACTGGTACCTTTTCAGGCGGTATTAGCATTATACAGATGAAGTCTCCAGTATTCATATCTTCACCGCAGAACAGCGCTAACCCCTTATCCGGTATTTTAGGGACTTTGCTCAGCCTCTCGATGACAGCCGATAATGCTCGCTGAACAGCATTTCTAGTCTTTTTGAGTTTAATGTTATCAGTTATAGATAATTCTTGGCGAAGCATGTTCAATACATCGCTAACGGGTCTCCCCGGAGGAATATATAGGCTTAACAATACCGTTGCTGGCGCTCGCCACTTCTTAAGCTCATTAATAATATTCTTCAACTGCCTACGATCAACACGTAGTGATTCAAGCTTCTCTTCACTATAGCTAAAAACCCATCCCTCATACACCTCTTTCACGCATAATTCATTAACTCGTGGATGTTGAAACTCTATTATATAGGTTTGGAGTGGGTGAAATTGATGCGGATAATCAAGACGCCTTTCTGGCGGCCATCGGATCGAGTAGTTGAGGAATCATACAGGATAATAAAAAATGGTGGAGTAGTTGTTGGACCAACAGATACAGTATATGGAGTGTTCAGCGACGTATACAATGATGAATATGTTGAGAAAGTTTACAATGTCAAACAAAGGCCCAAAGACAAGCCTCTCCCAATCCTAGCCTCGAACATAGATGCCATAGAAGAAATAATCAGTCTCAACGATAAATTGAGAACCTTCTTGAAAGCAGTATGGCCTGGACCTATAACAGTGGTTTTCAATAATGTTGACTGTAGCTTGTTCTCGAGACTATTGTGTAGGGAAAACAGTATAGCTCTACGAGTTCCTGCTGCCCCTTTCCCGAGAAAACTAGCGGAGATGAATGGAGGATTTATAACTGGTTCTAGCGCCAACCTCTCCGGAAAACCGTCTCCATTGAAAATAGATGACGCGGTCAAGTACTTTGGAGAGAAGATCGATTTATATGTTGACTCGGGCGAGGCTCCTCTTAAAGTATCCTCAACAATTATTAGCATAATAGATTGCAAGATAGCCCTTGTTAGACAGGGTGCAGTAGACTATACGGTTATCTCAAGGATCTATCATAGGATTATGGGATGTTGAGAATTGAATGTTAAGGAAGTAAAGATCTCTAAGAAAACAATAGTTTTAGTGATCCTTATAGTAACAACAGTTATGATAATTTATAGTGTGTTGACGGAAGGCCTGAAACCACCAATTATTAAGCCATTGAATCTCGTAGCGGCTTTAATCGTGTTTTTCATTGCATGGCTAGTGTCAGCAATTAGACTTAAAATAATACATGCAAGTCTTGATCCAGACAAGGTTTTGTCTTTAAGAGAATATCTTTATGCGAGACTCCTTGGAGGTTTAATGGCTTACATAACGCCTTCTGCCATAGGGGGAGAACCTGCTCGTGCCTATTATTTATCATATAAGTGTAACGAGCGTTTTTCGAAGTATTTTGCCATGGTTATCTATGAGGTACTATATGATATATTTGTAACATCCATAGGTGCCATAATTGGTAGCCTATTATACCTACCATTAACTATACCAATCATTATTGTCGGTATAGCGAATACTAGTTTCTGGGGAACAATGTATCTACTCTTACAAAACATGATCGACCCCGAGAAAGCGCCTCGGATCATAAAGTTTATTGCAAGAATCGTAAATGAACAACTGAGCAAGAGATTAGGAGATTCCTATACCTCATTTGCTTCGTCGTTCAAAACTATAGTATCAAGAATGAATATAACTAGACGAATAATCGTGTGTTTGCTTACCATTTCTTTTCAACTACTGTTTGGTGTAACAATATATATTCTTGGATTTGGCGCCTATAATGTAAATGTTATTAATGCAATAGTAGCTTATTTTTTCGCAATAACAGCAAGTGCATTACCAACTCCTGGAGGAGCTGGTACTATGGAGTATGGATTATCGATAACCCTACCGCCCGGACTAGTTATCCTTGCACGTTCATTCATATACTATGTGACGATCGCTATGGGGATTATCGTATTATACCATAGTGGTATAAAAGAAATTATTGAAAGAAACAATGAAGGTTAGGTTGTTTGTATAAAATATTTTTAATCAACTAATATAATAGGTGTTAAAATAAAATAGGTTGATATAAAATGTCAAGACAGATTTATACTGGCAGTAATATTGTTTTACTAAATTTATCTGGATTTGACCTTATATTAGCGCCTGAAGCAGAGAATTTTATACCTGAATTCTGGCATACCAAGAAAACAGATGACTGGCAATACATTATTTTACCAAGGAGATCAGTTAGTTTTCTCCAAGTATTCAAAATATTATCGGACAACTGCGCTGGAAAGCTATGTTACTCGAGAATATTTTTCTACGAATTACGCGATCAACCCGTAGATCTAGTATTAGAACCTATAGATACTAAGACCTTTGTCATCTATGGCTCAAATCCTTCCTTTCTAAGAATAGTTAGACGAATACTGGCTAATCCTAAGTATAGTAACACCGTTGTATTCATTGCAAAATTCAATGAGACGAAATATGAGAGATATAAACGAGCAGCTTCAATAGCACGACGTATTTTCATGGAGTTGTCCCCAGTTACTATCAGTAGAGGTCTGGGGAGATTGCTCGGCGTAAAGATAGAAAATATTAGCGGTCGTATGAAAGTAACACTATGTGTTAGTAGAGAAGGTATAAAATCCACCGAGACAATGGGTGGAGTATCAGTCGATATAAGGAGCATAAACCAATGTCTATAATTAATACTGAGCCCGACCAGTTTTATCCTTAATGATTACCATTTCCACACGGGAATCAATGAGAAAACACATTTCGGCTTAAAAAGGTGCTGCATTTATGAAAACAATTAACATCATACTCTATACGAGTAGGTCGAGTCAGGGAGTAATGATCGATAATATAGTTGCATTTACGGTAGAATTACTAAGAAAAATATATTCAATATCAGTAGTCTACAATGTAGTGTATGATAATATTGATGTGCCGTACCTTATAATTGATAACATGCCACCTCTATACCTATACGATCCACCCGAAATAGATACTTTGATAAATGTTGTAAGAGCTGTGTATGACATATATAGTCTAGAGCCTTCAGGCATCGATAGTGTTGCTATTAGTGAAGTTTAAGGGAAAAACTTTATTGATTTATAATATTTCCATATTAGCACCTATTTCATAGAATGGGCATTTATCCCAGTATAGTGCGCATTTCTTCACAGCGCTTCTAGTGATATATCTTTCAGTTATATAACAGTAAGCAACATACATGTTTTCCCCTACTTTCATCAATTTATAGAAGGGACAATCCGAATTAACAGGTTCTGACAGAACATGTACTAGGGGGTAGTATCCCTTACGTATTTCGACACCAAGGGCTTCCGCTAATCCTTCTTCAGGCCCTGGTTTTTCGTAAAGTGGACACGATGTAAACTTGTTTGTCAGACATATATCCTCGATCACAGGCTCTGGGGATGGGCTACCATATTTTGATACAGTACGCCTGCTATAGCATAAACCACTATTATACCAAGGGCATTTAGGCAAATCTATTCCCTTTCGCGGTTTTCTATTCAGTTTTCATAATGGATTACCATAGCTAATATTTTTTAGGAACTATAAAAGATTTATGAAAACATTATAAATTATTTATTATTGGGAACACTGTATAGGAATATTTGAGAAAAGATATATTTAGAGATAATGTGTTATAAAATAATATGCAGAATATAAGTCTCCTATAAGTGTATGAGGGTGAAAGTAATGAGCGTAAATGAGAAAGTAAATGAAATGACCGAAGAGATAACAATTGATTTATCACATATACCTTTAAGGCCGACGAGTAAGAAAGAAATACAACAGCTTGAAATGGCGCTGATCATAGCTACCCTGTATTCCCCCGAAGTCATAGAACTGATCAAGGACCCCATAGAGCGTGCAACATGGGTTGACAGCCTCGCAGTGGCTGCGGCTGCACTAGCACGGTATAAGGCCGGGTATACGATAAGCCAAATAGCTGATGAAGTAGGGCGTAGCGAGACAATGATAAGAGCACATCTCAATGGTAAGACAAAGGCCGGAAAACTAGTGCTTCAGACATATGAAAAGCTTAAGCGCGGCGAACTAAAGATTGTTGTCCCATTCCTGAAAGTACCGAAGACTATGATCGAGGCTGACCTGCAAGTGGTACGTGAGGAGAAGAAGAAACTAGAAGAAGAATTAAAGAAGACCAGAGAAGAGCTGGAGAGTCTTAAGAAACAATATGAAGAACTTAAGAATAAATATGATGAATTAGTCAAAGAGAAACAAGAGCTTGCCGAAAAGCTCGAGAAGTTTAATGAGGCTATTAATAAGATCAAGGGAATAATTGAGGGTCTTAATCTTTAATCCTAATATTTAAACGAATTTTTTCAGATCTTTTATCGCTTATATGGATCTCGATTTTTGACACGTTCTGTAGTTTGAATTCCTTATCTCTTTTTAGCACTATTCGGTATCTATAACCATTTATGTTTCCTACAATACTATATTCATAGCCTTTAGATGCGTCAGCAATACTCTTTTTTATCAGATTAAATAGTTTATCTGGCTCAATATTCATATGTTCATATGTTGCAATACCGAGCCATGTATTATTGCCATTCTTTACTGTAAATTTCTGTACGATTTTACCATCTTCTCTATATATCGGCATTCCTATCTCCATCTCCATAACAATCGCCTCCAATACCACATATACTTACCTCATTATCTATATAGATCCTTTTGATTTCTATATAAATTTTCGAAACTAACCCATAGTGTCGTTCTTTGTATTCTATAGGAGAGAAAGGTTATAATGATGTATTTCTGAATCTATCGAGGAATTTCAGTCTTTTCGATGGATGCGGATGCGAACTAAAGAGCTCCTCTAATAAGCTCGGCTTAATCGATTTGACATATTCGATTAGATAGTCTATATCATGAGTGCTCACATTAATCGCGTTCTCCGGATCCGCTATAAGTAGCATCTTAAGCTGCGAAGCCTTAGCTATCTGTGTTTTCATTTTATCCGTTATTTTCCCTGTAGCAGCTAGTATTTTGACAAGAGCTCTTTGTAGGTAGTATGCACCGTTCTTTACTGTTAAGGCGGAATGCATATCTGCATAGTATTCTCTCAGCCTAGAAAGGTATAACACTCCAAGATTCAGTATAAACGCTATAATAGTAAGTCCTACCCCTATAGCCATTATCGCTATAGGGCTCAGATCATTCTCGTCTCTTCTTCCAAAACCATAGAACCATCCCCAGCGCATCAAAATACTTCCGAGCCACCATAATATAGCCGGAAGAAGCCCGATCATCATCATTACTATTACGTCCTTATGCTTTAAATGCCCGATCTCATGCCCGATCACCGCCTCGACTTCTTTGGGCTCAAGTATTCTCAGAAGGCCTCTGGTAACGGCAACTCTATATCCAGCAATCATATTACCATATGCAAATGCGTTGGGTACGTCGAGATCAGCAATCATGAGCCTAGGTCTTTTAACACCGCTCTCCCTTGATATCCTATCCACGGCCTCCTTAAGCCACGATGGTGCCCTATCATCGTATGGTTCAACATGATATATAGCGTCTATGATATAGGGTGAAATAAGCCATTGTATGAAATAGATGATCGCTACCATGACGATGAGAGACTCTATGGTAATACCGCCAATTAGAGGTGATATAGCCCATAGGATTAGAAGGCTAGCCCCTGTAACAATCAAGATCGAAATAATCATTGATACATATAATTTCCACATCAATACCCGGACACCGTAATACTCTGCGATATCCTTTAGAAATACTCATTTGCACCCCTTATAAATACTCAATGGCCGATGAGAATAAAGGAAAGGGTGAAAACCATGTCAGAACTAGCTGTAGCAGTACTGGATCTCCAGGGGCGTCTAATAACCTGTAGCTCTACCGATTCAATGCCTTACTCAAAAATACAGAGCGCTGTTAGAATGGGCTACGACATATTTAGAACAATTGATTTCATTGTCCGTGAGTTAGGGTATGAAACGCCCAAGAATATAAGTGTCAAAGCAGAAGATCTAGAGCTAACTGTGTTTAAACGAAAAGATAAGGTTGTAGTAGCTGTAATATATGAGCCAAGTATACCTGTATCGGTAAGTAGCAACGCAACGGCTTCTATGGAGGCTTAAAGATAAACATTTTAATCACTCATACTTTTGACCGTTTCGGGATCAGGGTAGGCCAAGTATTTTCTTTGCATTCACTTCTATGTTCTCAATAACGTAGCGTGTATCGATTTCCTTTATCTTGCTGATCAACTCAATAGTGTCTTTGATTAAGAATGGATTAAGCCTCATCGACTTATACTTATACGGTCCATCGGATTCTGTAATAATTATATTGAGCGGCGCCTTTTCTATTATCCTTCTATGTTTTTCCTGTATGAGAGCTGCCGGGTTAATACCTATGAAGTAACCCATAGATTCTATGTCCTTCAACAGATCTATGGGGCCTGTATACCAATGGAAAAACGCTCTCCTAACATCATATTTTACGAGTAGCTCGAATACCTCACGCCATGTTCTCGGTGTATGAAGATTAAAAACAAAATCATACGTTCTAGCAGCCTCTAGAAATCTCTGGAATATACTCATCTGCTTATCGATTGTCTTAGCTACAAATAATCTGTCAAGACCTACTTCGCCAATACATTTCACATTGTTTTCTATGGCTTGTACAATAAGTTTTTCCGCATCCACAGCGCTGTACTTGGAGGCCTCCCATGGATGGATTCCTACACAAGGCACTAATGATCCCTTATACTTCTCGCCCAGTGCAATGTTCTTGCTACTAGTGATGGGGTTGTCCGCAACGGACACGATTAAGATTCCCTGACTTACGAATTCATTAATGGATTTTTCATCATATTCGTGAGCATGACAATGCATGTCAATGATCATGGATTATTATCTCCCTCCCTTTACCATATTTCTTATATATGAGATCAAATTCTTTAGTTTCAATAAACAATTCATTACCACTTACAAACACGTCTAGTGTACCATAACCTATAATTCCTTTCAAGATCGATACTGCTATGAACGACGATAGAAAGCCACTTACCAACAGATCACTCAATCTATCGACGATATCTGCATCGCTAACAAACAGCTTTAAGAAACTCTTTATCGTTGCATTATACAGCGGTTTTCCATCAACATATGGTATTATGGAGAGTGCTGAGTATTCCGGCTTAAGAGAAGGAATAACAAATAATGGACTACTAGGTTCGAGGAGTAGCTTCACAATGGATGAATAGTAACGAAGTACAGGTTTTATCACGTGCTGATCTTGTCCAGAGTTTTCGATATCAACCAGATATATGTCATCGTAGAGATAATTGATTGGAGCATCTGTACAAATACAATATAATTTTTTATCCTTAAAGAAATCGGGGAAAAGCCATAATACAGCCTTATCCTTACCCCATGTAAGCTCCTGGAACTCTGTTCCCGGGCAAACTATATTGATGTATGAATTTGTCTGAAACACTATAGCGTTAGATAAGAGATTGCTTATTACAAATACATTTTTATCAATGAATTCTGCGGTGTTATTATTGCATTTTATTGAGTCTTTATCAATAATACATGTATCTGCTACAGGTTTATCCTTCATAATCCCCCGCACCATATTCTTAATTTAAGCCTGTTAATATTAACCTCTATGTCGAGATTTTTACCGGGATGATGAGTTTGCCGATTACCGTATGCCGTGAGGAATCTCCCGAAATCTGACCATGGGTGTCAACATTATGGCTAGAAAACTGGTTCTTCTGGACTACGATTTAACGATTATGGATAACATGATAGATTTCTACGAAGCATTTATTGAAACTATGAAGAAATACGGGTATGGAACAATAAGTTATGATGAATTTGTTCAGCGTGTAGCGACCGATAACCTGCATACTCTAATCCCTTCTGAAACGGATGCCAGAGATTTCTGGAGATACTTCAGGAGAATATATCCTAGTAAATCAGGATATCCTGTTAAGGGTATTCGTCGTTTTCTAAATATTCTCGAAAGTCTTCAAGTACCAATTGTTATTATTTCAGGGCGGGAAACACATCCCTTGCTTCTATGGCTTGAACTTGCTCGGTACGGTCTTGATGAATACATAGATGAAATATACACAATGTTTGACCTAGCAATACGTGGTGGAATTGAAGAAGAATTATTCGATAAAAGCTGGCTGATAAGGCATGCTATTAGTAAATATGGTGTAGAGCCGCGATGCGCTGTATACATAGGAGACTATAAGCAAGACTATATTAGTTGTTCAAAAACAGGTGTCAGATTTGTAGGCATAACGAGGTTTAAGGAGAGAGCCGAATCCTTAAGGATGCTGGGAGCAGATATAGTTGTTAGTGATTATGATGAACTACTTTGTTATTTCGACGAATTATTTGAACATAGCTAGTAACTATATTCATAAAAATAAATGAAGAAGTAGAGAGAAAAGGCGTTTACAAAGACATGGTTTCCTAATATACTATCGCTATATATCGGCCGTCAGGCCCCATAGTTGCTAGTCCTTGCTCTATAAGTGTTGATAGTGCTTTTCTTATCTTATCCTCGCTGGCGATACCTGATAGGATTGTATGGATCTCTCTTAGATTCATAGGTCTTTCACTGATAAGTTCTCGGATTATCTCGATGAGCTCGTCCTCGTTTGGCGCTGTCATCAGAACTATATCGCTGTCCTCGTGTAGTATTTTAAGCCTAATCTTCTTCATGAAATACTCGATCTCCTTGTCCGTTAAACTGATGTTGTTCATGTCTTTCCACCGATCTATGGATCATCGTCTCTCTGTCTGGATAAGTTATATTGTATAGAACCGGATAACTTTTTTGGTAGCTCTCTCGCCAGTGGGGTCTGTATGTCGTCATCTACCGCTTTGCTACTGTATCGTACACGGTTTACCAGATATAGTGTTAATGTAATTGCAGCAGTAGCTGACCTTCTCGAAGACGTAGATGTATTTATACTTGAAAAAATACAGGCAGAGAATTCTATTGAACTATTTGATATGGTTTCTAGAAAATACGGGCACGGAGTACTAGCCGTGTCTCTTAATACTTTCTCGCTAGTCGATGATGATTTCCGCACGGAATTAGAGCGTCTCGTAAGAATTGCAAGGGCTAAAGGCTTGATAACACTGGCCGGAGGACCTCATCCATCAGGCGATCCGCTGGGAACGCTGAAAGTCCTGGGATTCGAATATGTTGTTATAGGTGAAGGAGAAGACACTCTACGTGAATTTCTAGAAACAATTGTAAACAATGATGACCCATTATGGGTCAAGGGACTATTTACTATTCACGATAACAAAGCCAAATATACCGGCCCTAGAGCCAAATACGTAGACCTAAACCATTATCCCCCATTCCCCTATTGGAGACATCTATACAATCCAATAGAGATTACACGTGGTTGTCCCCATGGATGCAAGTATTGCCAGGTAAGTTATGTTTTCGGCAGAACTATGCGTCACCGTAGCATAGATGTTATAGCTAAACACATAGATATAATGATGAAAGACGGACTTAATGATGTGAGATTCGTTTCTCCGGACAGCTTATCATATGGACTGAAACACTACTCTCGAGAACCTGCTCTAGAAATCATAGAAGAACTATTTTCAAGAATACATAGTATTTTCAAAAAACACGGAAGAGGTAAACTGTATTTCGGTACTTTTCCTAGCGAAGTACGTCCAGAACACCTGACCGAGGAGGCAGCTAGGCTCCTAGCTAGGTATGTATCTAACAAAAACATCATAATGGGAGCACAGTCTGGAAGCAATAGAGTTCTCAGGCTCCTAGGTAGAGGGCATACTATTGAGGACGTATATGAGGCTGCTGAGAACGCTGTACGGTATGGTTTCAGGCCTGATATAGACTTCATTGTAGGTTTACCGATTGAGGACGATGAGGATCTTCGTAGAACTGCTGAAGCTATACGTAGGCTTGTAGATCTAGGCGCGAGAATACATCTCCACACATTCATGCCGTTGCCTGGAACACCTTACGCATACTTAGAGCCCAGGCCTATACCTGAGTGGTTCAGACGAGAAATAATGAAAATAATAGGAATGGGTAGTGGATATGGTCAATGGCTCCAACAAGAAAAGATTGCTAAGAAGATTATAGATCTTAGAAGGAAAGGAATAATTCTGCCGAGGCAGCGGCTCAAATAAGCGCCCGGCGTCATCACTTCTTCAGTCCCGCCATAGAGTAGCTCATTGCCGCCTCAATTGTTAATGATATATACTGGTAGAAATAAACCTATTATACCATGGGTATAGGTGAGCATGCTATGCCTGAGCAAGACGTGTTAAGAAGAATACTAAACGAATCAAAGAAAGGAGTCATTATTCAAATCTACGTAAAGCCGGAGTCTAACAAGGAAGAACTAGTCCTAGAGGGAGGAGAACTAGTATTCTATACGACAGAGCCCCCCGAAAAAGGAAGAGCAAACGCTGCACTAATAAGGTATTTATCCAAGCGTCTAGGCATACCCGTGTCGAAGATAGATATCATCAGCGGTCAGCGCGATAGGCTTAAAATGATATTAATTAGGGACGTAAAGTTCGACGACATAGTCGAGTTAATAAGCAATATCACTGAGAAATGATCAGCTCTTTTCTCTGACCATAAATCGTGGCGGCGCTATTCTCTCGCTTCTACAACGAGGACAACGACTTGGTTTACGGGGTTTTTTAAGATCCTTAAAAACATAGCCGCACTTCATACAGTATGGGGGCACCATAACTATTTCTAGGCGTCCACTACTCCTACGCTTAATGGTTTTTGCCGCATGCATAATAGCATCATATACGAGTCTGCGATCTCGATGACTTAGTCCCAGAACGGCTATTATTTCGTCTACTGTTAATGGCGACTCAGTATTTTTGAGTAGCTCAACTATCTTCTCACGTAGTGTGAGATCATCCGATAGCATCAATTATCACTGGAAACTATTTCTAACAATTGAATCCTTAATATTGATTGGTGGTAGGCTAATGAGTCTTGAGAATGTGGATGAGATTATCGATAAGATTTACGAGTATAGCCTAGAGGCCAGGGATATAATTTCCCGTTATGCCCATAAAACACCATTAATAACGAGCTATACTCTCTCGTCAATCGTCGGGCGTGACGTATACTTAAAGCTAGAGAATCTCCAGAAAACAGGCAGCTTCAAAGTCAGAGGCGCAATATATAAGGTGTACAAGATCATTGAGGAGGCCCGTTCGAAAGGTGAGGAAGTTAAAGGAGTAGTAGCGGCCAGTAGCGGCAATCATGCACAGGGAGTCGCATATGCGGCCAGAGTTTTCGGACTAAAAGCAATCATCGTAATGCCTAAGATAACATCAGCTACTAAGGTAAACGCTACGAGAAGCTATGGTGCAGAAGTGGTACTCCACGGCAACATATATGATGAAGCCTATGAGAAAGCAATGGAGATCGCAAGAGAGAAAAACTATGTATTCGTACACCCCTACGATGACCCATACGTAATAGCTGGGCAAGCGACTATAGGTCATGAAATAATAGATGAACTCACCAACCCCGGATGTGTACTGGTACCGATCGGTGGTGGGGGGCTCATATCAGGTATAAGTATAGCCGTAAAGAAGAGAAGTCCTGAAACGAAGATCATTGGTGTCCAGCCTAAAAACGCGCCAGCCATGTATAAGCTTCTAACTAAGAGCATCGAGGGATATAAGCCGAAGCCTTCAATAGCGGATGGAGTAGTTGTTAAGAAGCCTGGAAAAATCACTAGCAGAATTGTCGAGAAGCTTGTGGACGACATAGTACTTGTTGATGAAGAGGATATATCGCATGCTATAAATTTCCTACTAGAGAGGGCAAAGATCGTAGCCGAGGGAGCTGGCGCTCTCCCAATAGCAGCATTGCTTTCAGGCAAATACGCGCCGCTAAAAGAGCCAGTTGTATGTGTGGTTAGTGGAGGAAACATTGATCCAACACTATTATCACGAATAATAATGCATGAGCTAGCAAAAGATGGCCGCTTAGTATCTCTGATAGGGGAAGTAGATGATAGACCGGGAGAACTCGGCAAAGTGATAAAGCTGCTCGCTGATCACATGTTGAACATCGTGGATATAAGGCATGATCGCTGGGATCCAGCACTGCTCCCCTCAAAGGCAAGAGTTGAGATAATTGTTGAGGCTAAAACCCTGGATGACGTCATGAAAGCTCTTGAGGAACTGAATCGTAAAGGGTTAAGGTTTAGAGCCAGGAGCAGGCTAACCAAATAGTTTTTTCAAATACCCAGGAATCTCAATCAGATCGTCAACAACATAGTCGGCGTAACTGCATGCAGCACCACAGGGTTTAATAGCAAGTGATACCCCTACGTGTTTGAATATATCAATATCCCATGAACTATCTCCGATATAAACAGTACTACTCATCGGTACATCATGGTGGTCAGCGATCTCACGGATTATCTCTAGCTTCTTATCCGGAGGAACTCTCGGTACACCGCCAGGTATCAATTCATCATCAATAAATAATAGCTCATTATAATAGCATTCATTAATACCCAGTTCGCTACAGACCCGTTTAACCAACAGATCTACTCCGCTACTTATAACAATTGGTTTAAAACCCTGTTTTTTCAGTAAATCAATGGCTTTCTTGGCGTTCGTCCTTATCTCTATAGTTGATAACGCCTTCTGAACTTCTTCTCTTGTAATAGGTTTTCCGTAACTGTGTATCATTAAGGCTATATCGATCTTCATCCAGTCCAAGTAGCTTATTAGGCCACGCCTATATAGTTCCGCGAAATAACTATTGTCTTTGCTTCCAAAATAATCATGTAGTACACCCCAACTACTTTGCTGAACTGTTAGAACGCCGTCGCAGTCAAAGAACACTAGAGCTTTCAATGCTTGATACACCGCTAGCACCTATAATCGATACAGTGTTTTTGATGAATTCCAGTATTTCATCGAGGCTTTTAGCACTATATTTGAGCTTAGCCGTACCTGTCGCGATGTAGTTTGAACCATGGATTTCAATGATAATATCCAGGCTATCGATCTTTAACAATATCTTCTAATCTTTGAGCTCTATTTTTGCTCTTGGAAACTCCTTTCTCAATGTTTCAACAATATTTTCGGGTGATACGGGTTTTTCCTCGATGTTAAGACTCGGTAATACTTCATCGATAGCTTTCACTACACTAGGAAGCTCAGCGTAGGATTTCTTCGTCTCGATTAAAATCTCTTCGAGCACATCGAGTTTATTTACAGATTTAAATAATGAGATAACAAGCTTGAAATCATTACTCTTCAAGTATTTGGCCAAGTTCTCCGGATTACCTCCGAAGCTGCTGAAATTGTATTTTTCCTCGGCCTTTGCGATCATTTTCCGAACCTCATCAATGATCCCTGCAATACCTTTGCTATGAGAGTACTCTGCAAGTTTAGAGTTAACAATGTGCCTTAGAAAATCCGGGTATCTCATAGTTATCTCCCTACGGTTTAAGAATGCTGAAGACTCTTATAATGCTGTCTGATCAATTTATTATGCACAAACAATATAATATCCTCTGACGATTAGTTACAGGGAAAAACAAGAATTATGGGATGCATTCGTGGCTAGGCATAGAGCACGTAAACATCGTTGGAACCCATATACGAGCGAGGTCCAAAGATTCAGCGTCTATCCTCGTATCCAAGTCCCTAAGGAGAAAACGATAAGAGTAGGAGATGAATTCATCGTCAAGGTTAACGATGTTGACGAAAAAGGCAGAGGTATCGCCCGGTACCAGGGACACCAAGTTATAGTTTATGATGCGAGCCTTGGCTCCAAAGTAAAGGTCAAAGTAGTTAGAAAAATCGGGGATACCATATACGCTGAGATCGTCGAGACTCTAAGTGAGACCGATACAGAATACTAGGGAATTACGCACGGGATCAGGATGACGAGAGAAAACAATATCGTCAAAGATCTAATCAAGGAGTTCGGCTTAGACAAGGTATCAGATCTCTTCTCCGGAGAACCTCTGACATCAACTGATGCATGGAGACTCTTAGAGATTGCCCATAAATACAAGTATAGAGTAGAGTATGAAGACGAAGAAGGCGATCCTCCTGAATGCTACGTATTGGTTGCCAGTGTTAATGATCGATACATATTGATAATAGTGAGAAATCATGGAGAGAGCCTGGGGTATCTATATGATAAAAATGCTATAACGCTTCAAGAGGCCATCAGATATGCTCAGAAAATATTTGATGAATGCAGAAACGCTGATGTAACATCATCTTAGATAGCAATTATTAGGTTCACCAATAATATTAGTTTTATAAATAACAAAATATTTTTAAGCTGGGAAAAAGAAGCGTGGTGCTTAATGGGTAGTATAGGTTTCATAAGAGACCCTATATACAATTACATAGAATATGACAAGGCTATCGAAAAGCCAATTATCGATTCAGCACCAATGCAGAGACTAAGACATCTACACCAGCTCCAATTATCATTTCTTGTATATCCTGGGGCAGAGCACTCAAGGTTCCAGCACAGTATAGGAGTAATGCACCTAGCAGGCCTGTTTGGTAAAAGCCTTCTCCAAGGGATCAGCGAGAAATCCGTTATCGAGGGATACAGGGCTGAAGACTTGATTAGGGCGACGCGGATCGCTGGACTACTTCACGACATAGGACATGGGCCGTTCAGCCACGCCTTCGAGGAAGCCATATACTGGCATTACGAGGATACACTAAGTATTAGGAACCATGAAGAAGCCGGATACCATATAATAAGATCTACAGAGATCAGTGAAACACTTGAAAAGAACGGTCTTCTCGACATCGTATTACAACTACTATCCAACAAGCAACCCGAAGAACCCATTCTCAAATTACTGAGAAAAACCGTTAAAGAATGGATATATCCAGCGGATATACTTGACTTCCTTATCAGAGACAGCTATTATACGGGTACTAGAGAGTATGGGCTCATCGACTACTATAGACTCATAAGGCTAAGCCATGCATCACCCCAAGAACCCGGGAATATAGTGTTAGAGCTTAGAGCAAGAGGTGCACTAGCATCCTATCTAAGATCACGTATAGCTATGTTTGAGAACGTCTATTTCCACCCTGTAACACTGGTCTTCAACAAAGCCGCTATAGAACTGTTGAAGATAACCGATGAGGTAAGCGGAGGTATATATCGAGAGGCCATAAGTTCTCTCGGGAAAGGCAGTCCTGAGAAATATCTCGAATTAAACGATTATGAAGCATTAAAGCTGGCCTCAAAATATCGTGACGAAGATAAGCGGCTTGAGAAGCTCTATACCAGTATACTATACAGGAAACCATTGTGGAAATTATTGTACGAGGAGAAATATGTGTTATCTCCGATCAACCTGAGAGGCCCGGCATCAATATTGTTTAAGAAAAACACCGCGATAGATTTCAAGAACAGGATAGAGAAAGCTATACGTGAAGAGATAATCGATAAAGGACTCAAGTATGATGACATAAAGGATTTCTGGGTCGCTATAAATACTCTCCGCCCAGTTCCACCATTGCCTGTGGGCAGAATAACCTTCATTGATATATCTAATAATATTATGAAAACATGCGATATACCGCGATTACTCGACGAAGACGGTATATTGTTTAAGCTCTTGATAAGAATCTATGGTCCCGCAGATCTAAAGAAATCGCCTGATAGGCAAAAATATGTAGAGGCTGTTCAAGAAGCGGTTAAAAAAGAGCTTGAGCCCAGCGGGTTGGGAGAAATAACTATGTGAAAAGGAAACTGCTTTTAATGTTACATCTTATAACCGATCTTTCTCAGGAACTCTTTCCTTTCCTTCTTATCTTCTTCGGTTTCAACACCTACTGGTGGATACCCGTCGACAACGCCAATAATGGCTCTGCCCTGCTCTGTCTCAGCAACTATTACTTGTACAGGATTAGCTGTTGCAACATATAGCTCAACTACTTCCTGTACATTCTTAAGCTGGTTCAAAATATTAATCGGCCAGGCATTTCTGATGAAAAGGACAAATGTGTGTCCAGCCCCGATCTTAAGTGCCGTCTCTATAGCTTTCTTGGTTAACTCTTCATCATTACCCTCCCATCTAACGAGGCGTTTACCGCTTGCTTCGTTGAATGCAAAACCGAACTTTATTCCCGGCACACTAGTTACTAGGGCCTCATAGATGTCTTCAACACTCTTAATGAAGTGTGTACGTCCAATTAATATGTTTGCACCCTCAGGTATGGGCACACTTATGACATGTAGTTTAACATCAGCCGACGACATGTACTGGTCCCCTCCATCTATACCGTTAAATATTAATGGGTGTTACCGACTAATATGCACTGATACAACTTGATATTATTCCTCTTATCCCGTAAGGTGTGCTGGTTTTGGTCAAAGTTTTAGCAAAAACAGTGTATTATGAGCCTAGGAAGATCGGTACTGGTAAGATAGGGTTAACATTACTTGAGAGAATAGAGGCTGAGTGGAGCGAGCACAATCTCAGGAAGCATGAGAAACTTATTGATAGGATGCTGGTTCTCGCCCATAATAATGTTGTGAGGCATCTAAGCAGTGTTGGCGATGCTAACAAGTATGTTTTCTCCGAAGTAGAAGCGCCTGGACTACGTGCAATTGTTGGTGAAGGCCAGATAAAAGATGCCGAGACACTATTATTTCTGAAACCCGAGCCTGTGACGCGGGTAGTTGTTCTTAGGAGGAACAAAGAGACAGGTATGCTGGAAAAAATAACCGAGATAAATGTATTGAAAGAACTATGGGGTTATGAAACAAAGATCGAGTTACCCGAAGATATGGAATGGGATGCACTACTCGTAGAGTCTCCTGAGAGAAAGAGACTCATATTAAAAGAGGAGATCAAACTCCCATTACGCGAAAAAATCGTAGAGCCCGTTAAGCCTGAAGTCCGTAGGAAGAAACAAGCCAGGAAGAAAAAGACAAAATCTGTCAAGAAGAAAAAGAAAAAGCGAACCAAGAAAAAGAGAAAGAAAAGGCGTAAGAAATGAGTGGTCCACCGTTCCATATCAAAG
>JAMOVL010000076.1 GCA_027067785.1 Desulfurococcales archaeon
TGACAGGCGCTACCAGTAATAGTCCCGATACGGGTTTCATCGTACTGTATTTCAGAGCTATGTAGCCGCCGAGACTAGCTCCTACGAGGAGGGGAGCTGTGTTTCCGAACAAGCCCCTTATAGCTGTGGAGACAACCTCGACGTTCTCGAGAGGATCTCTTGTCCTAGGGCTACACATGCTCCTCGCGCCATAAGGCATATCAATCGCTAGATAGGGGATTTTCTCATCCTCCAGTTTTTGGAGGAGACCTATCTCCTGCCACACATGGCTAGTATAGTTATAGCCGTGGAGGAGGACCACAGGGAGACCAGACCTACGGGAATAGATACATCGACACCTATAATGACTAAGATTAAGGGGTTCCTCAATCATGATTCTCTCCTAATAAACTATATCTGTAACCATAGAAGAAATATTCTTTCCATAATATTTCCTAAGATGTATTATAGCCTACCGATACGAACCCTATATGCGGTCTCAGCTTCAAATCACATTATGATATGGCTTAGAAATGTACAGGATATGTATTATGTATTCCTAGCTAATGATAATCGCGATCTTCTCTAATACTCTCACAGGCGAATCCTTTACGACTAGGTATAATGTTTTTGTCTAATAATTTGTCCCATTTATCAATGAATCTGCGAGCCCTCACACTCAGAGCGTTTAATTCTATTGATACATCGTTTTTCTCGTCCTTCCTTGAAGCACCGATATCCGGGTTATTCATATGTTTCCCCCTTGGCATACTCGTATTGTACTCTAAAATTATGTTTTTAATCACCATGTTCTAGGGATTATCCCCGGTTTTTATTTTTAGAGTTTCGAAGAGATAATAATATATAGACAAACTTTCCTATAACGATCTATGACCGGGTTATTTTGGTGGTATATTTTGACCCTGATTACGTGGTACGAGATAGTTGCTAAGAAGATACTCCCTGCTATCCGCTGCGTGGTCGCAGAGATATTGATCAAGGAGTATGGGTTGACTCAGGTGAAGGCTGCCGAGCTGCTGGGTGTTAGTCAGCCTGCTATCAGCCACTATATCTCTAGTAGGCGTGGCGGACGCGGCGCCACGGCTCTGAAAAGTGATCCCGAGATCTACGCGTTGGTCAAAGATGTCGCTAAGTACCTTGTTGAGGATAATAGGATTAAGCTCATGAAGACTATCGATGAGATACTGAGGAGGATAAGGGAAAAACCAGAGCTCTACCGCGAGATAGTCGGTGAAGAGCCGAAGCCGGAAATAATATACATTGACAAGAAGTAAACTGGAGGGCGTGGAACCGATGCCTGGAGAAGACATGGTTGAGATCAAGATAAGGCTTCCGGAGAAACTCTACCGAGAAGCTAAGGCGAAAGCAGAAGAAGCAGGATTCAACACTATAGACGAGTTCATAGTATTCGTGCTAGAACAATTACTGGGCGAAGAAGAACCAGCAGAACTCAGTGAGGAAGATGAGGAGAAAGTGAAGGAAAGACTAAGAGCACTAGGATATATCGACTAAAACATTATGAATAATAGATCTGATGTTCTTAGGGAGGAACTCTATTTTACCTATCCATGTTTTTGTCTATTTTACCCATTCTTTTTAGCAGGTATTTAGAATATGGGAGGGGAACTCCTTTATACTCTGATAGCTTCTTCAACCTCATCTCGACATATTTTAGAGCTGCTTCCTCAATAGAGGTTGTTCCGAAGTCTTCAGGGATGTTCATCTTCACGTATTCGTCCAGATTTATCCTATCAGCCATATCCGCCCATAAGGCCTTGTACCAATAATGCCTGTATAGCAGTCTCACTGGTTTCTTAACAGTTCTCAGATGGAATGAAAGCGGCTGTTCTATGTCTATACGGATATAGAATAGCGGCAATACGAGTCTTTCAAGATGATTTATTATCTTGTATTGTAGGCTTGGATGATATGTGAAGAGCCAGTGTTCTCGTTGAAGATAGTTTCTTGGATCATAGTGTTTGATATCTATGTCAAGACATACGTGGGGCCAGTAGACCCCATAATACCAGTCTGTTAACGCCAGTCTATGTACAAGGCTTTTAAGGTAATCCACGTATTTCTCGTGAAGAATGAAGTCTGGATCCCATACAAGTATCCATCGATAACTAGTCTTCCTAAGCCCTAGATTTCTCAGCTCGGCCAGATTCCCTCTCGGTGCACGGATTAGTTTAAGTGGTTTTCCTAGTTCTTTAGCTTTCCTTTTAGCCTTCTCCGGCGTGGAGTCCGTCGAGGAATCCACTACAACGTATTCATCTACAAACTCCGATATGCTTTCCATCGAGTCTTCTATCCAGTCCTCCTCATTATAGGATACTATCAACGCGCTTATTCCGAGAGGCCTATATCTAGATGGGGGATCAATTATTCTCAGCGCCTTAGCAAGACTAGCATATGTTCTTCTAATAAGTGAGACCCCCTTTCTCCCCATTATTTTTCTTAGCTTGAACACTATGTTCATGATCATGTAACCCTTGTCCTCATCCATATATTCATAGGGGATTACTTAATTATGCCCAGAATAATTCTAATCCATATATGTAGTATAAGCTGTAATTATCTTATCGTACGAAGATGAAGCACTATGAAGGATGTTAGGGTAGCTGTTATAGGATTAGATGGATGTAGTCCTAAGTATCTCGAGAAACTAATACAGTATGGTTTTGTACCGACAATAAAGAACATTGTTGTAAAATACGGGTATTATAAGCTCTACGCTTTCCCACCATGCACTCCTCCATCATGGTCAAGCATAATGACGGGTGTAAATCCTGGAAAACACGGTATCTTTGGTTTTCAACACTACGATAAAGAAAAGAAGAGGGTTTATCTAACAAACACTCTGCATCTCGAGCATCCCCGTGTACATGAAATGCTTGGAATGAATGGAGTTCCTTCCATAGTAATTAATCCCATTCCATCATACCCATTAATACCAGTTAAGAACACTATACAGATAAGCCATATGTTCTTCACACCAAAACTGACATGGTATCCCGAAGATATAGGTAAGTACGCGAAAATACTTGGGGAACACAGCTATAACTCAAAAACGCGTGAAGAATTTCTAGAGAGCGTGTCATATGATCTAGATAAATATATTGAGCTCGTCGAAACACTAGCCGATAAAGTTGACTGGAGGCTTTTCTGGATAAATCTTCATTATCCTGATTCTATACTCCATAGATTTAATGAAAAATGGGTATTTGAAAAACCATACTATCGTGAAGAAGACATATTTGGAAAGATCGATAAAATCATTAAAATGCTGGCGGACCAAGCAGATTATGTTGTTATAGTATCCGATCATGGTTTTGCACACTATCATACCATCTTAAACATAAATAGTTATCTTTACTCATTAGACCTTGCAGTAAGAGCAAAGAATAAAGAAGGACTTAAAGAATTCTGGGAACACAGCGAAAGAAAAGAATATTTGGAGATTAAAAATAAGTTTCTGCTAAAAATCGCAAACAATAGAGCATTAGCCAACATATTAATTTCTATGAAAAAAATCATCGAAAAGATTACAGGAAAACAAATTAGGACAGCTGAATATAGCGTTGATATCGAGAAGTCTAAGGCATTTCTACTATCAACATACTCGCACGGCATAATAATTAATGATCCCTCATCATCAGATTCAATAATTAAAAAACTATTGAATCTTGATGGCATCAAAGATGTAATACCATCTAATAACATCTTTCATGGTCCATATATTAGTAGAGCACCTGATCTCATGGTCTATCCAGACTACGATAAAGGATACACTCTAGGTAAAAACAAGATAAGCAACATAGTTATTCGTAGAAAGGAGATCAATAATCATCATCCTATTGGAATTTTCATTGTAGGAGGAGAAAATATTCCCAAATCAACGACCGATACTACTATACCGAATTATACGGTAGCAAATGTTGTCTTGATGCTTTTGGGTCAGAAAATATCTTCCAAAGCGGATGGAGTTGAGACAGCAAAAAGAATTGCAAATGTAAAGAACATATCTAGAAAATCATATGACGGATGGCGTATTTTGAAGAAATTAGCAAAAATAAAACTTGTATAAATATTAGTGTTGCATGATTTCGTGAATTATTTTTTCAAATATACTAGCTACTTTATCCCAACTAATGGTTTTAGCATATTCGAGTCCTTTTTTACTTAATATATCATAAAGACTTTTATCACCATATAACTTTATCACATATTTTGCAAGCTGCTCATAATCTCCTCGTGTATAGATTAGTGCCCTATCATTATCCGCCACACCTGTTTCTTTAAAAATATCTGAAGCAACTACAGGTTTTCCATAAGCCATGCATTCAGCCACCACAAGCCCATATCCTTCCTCACCTACAGAGGATGCAACACATACATCGGCCAACCTGTAGTATTGAGAAACATCCGGAGCATCAACTATGATCTTCACAACATCCATACCTTGTTCCTCATTTATTCTCCTTGCCAGCTCCACGACCCTGCGATAGTATCGTCTATGTTCTTCATCAACTGGTTTGCCTCCAACTAGCCATAGGCGAGCATCGGGAATTTTGCGTATAATTATTTTGAACGCTTTAAGAGTTATTAGTTGACCCTTATTTGGGGCAAAACGCCCCACTTGTACAATGTCAAAAGTATCATTAGCTATGTGGTCAAATCTCATCGGGCCCTCAACACCTTCTCCACCAAGAACTACTATTTTATCTTCATTAACACCAAGGAATCTCACAAGATCATTCCTAACAGCATCAACAGGAACAACAATTCTATTAGCTCTTTCGACAACTTTCCGCAAAATTCTTACACGAAGAAAATGTTTAAACTTATGCTTCTTAGCCCACTCCGATCTAAATAATCCAACATCATGAATAACAACAATAACCGGAATATCTTTTCTAACGAAAATAGGCGAAGCCTCAGCCCAATAACCATTAACAATAACAACATCCGGCCCTAAATGATTAACAATCCTAGCAGCCCACAAAGAAAAACGAATACTAGAAACAAAAGGCAAAGGATATCTATCAAGATAATAAACCAATCTATGTCTAGCCCTAGGCTCATCAAACCCGGGAAAATACCTAGTCACACCAACAACATCAAAACCCCTAGCAAACAAACGATCAGCAAGGACAGAAATAAATCTCTCAGCACCACCACGAACACTCGGAAACCAATTACGGGAAATTACACATGTCCTCATTTTATTCAAACCTAATTCTCATTGTACCTAGCCTTATCGATTTTTATTCGGCAAACCAATAATTATACTATAATGGCGTATAATATAAGGAAAATATCGATAGGTAAAAATTAGTTATGAAAATAGGCGTTGTAATAATAAGCTATAAATCCGAAGAAAAACTATTGAAAATAGTAATTGAAAAATAATTGCACTCGAAAATATGATAAAAATTATAAAAATATTGATAGTTGATGTTAATACTAAAATGAATATCTTGAATAAATTGAAAAATATCACCTAATAAAATTACAATAATGAAACTTAATTTTGATCCGGGAACTCAGATTATGAGAGCATTGGGTTCATACTATTTTGTTAAAAACTACGATGATATTGATGCCATTCTATTCGTTGATAATGATGTTATAATAGTTCCGCAAACATTTTCTCACTTATTTAACATATTAAAATGACAAAAAAGGAATTGTCGCACCTATAACTATTTACCCTAATACAAATCCAATGGACAAATAATGTTGTAGACACAATTGGATTTGTATTGAATCATTACATTACGTCCGAACTTAAATATAAAGGAAAACATATACTATACATCATATGTGAGCGGTGCTGTTTTTCTAATGAGACCATATGTATTAAAAGAAAATTGAGTTTGGTCGTTATGAGTTTCCATACTGGTTCGATGACGTTGATACGGGTATACGTACGTGGATTGCTGGATATAAATGCATTACAGTAATGAAATCAACTGCCATCCATATACATGGTTTTACAAGAGGTAAACAATTCAATAAAGCTAAGCCAAAATGGTATTCTAAAACATATATTCAAGAAAGATTATATTTTTCAGGATATAATTTTGGTTTAAAAGAATTAATGAAGACAGTAATCTTTATAGTTATTGATATTATTAGATTTGAGATAATCAAATATAGGGAAAAGACATCAAATAATAAACATTTAACATTTTTAAGTTATTTTACCTGATAAAATTACTACCCAAAATAATAGCTGATACAATACGTTATAAACGTTATACTAAAACAATTCATGATAATTCATTACTAAGAAGATTAACTAAAATTGGTTTTATCTTCATATAAGCTTAATTATAAATCCAAAACTGGGCAGAAAATTAAGTCAGTGCTCTACAACAAATATATAGAATTTTGACGATAAAACTGATGACTTATTATGATTATGTGTGCAGAGCTGAATAAGCCGGTAGATAGCTATGATTGGATTGGATTGCCTTGTATTAGATTCTTTTATCATAGAAGATTTTATATTGGTTATAATGAATTATTAGATATTAAGAAGATTATCAAAATAAAAACGTTCTCTACGTACATCTCTTATTGTGGACATCAATAGTCAGTGAAGATAATCCTTAAAGACACAGAGCAATTAGTTTGAATACTATGTAACTACATAAATCTCTGAAAATATTATGTTATTATGTTTAGATACAAATTAATTGACTCGTACCATATAACTTAATTTGGATTTAGATAATCTTTTCAATAGATCCTTATGCTGTAGAAATGTATTCAGCATCTATTGTTTTGTTTTAACTAATAGTTATTTATATGATAATTATATTTATGTTTAAGGCTCTTCCTTGCAAGAAAACTAGTTTATTAAAAATATTAAAAATATAAGCATATAGTGAGCAATAATAATTCAAATAATGTTAATAATTCTTCCAACACCTTCTTCGATTCCAATTGATGGTATCCATCCTAGTCTTTTTCCTGCTTTTTCTATTTTTGCTACACTTCTTTTGATGTCTCCTGGTCTTGGCTGTGTGTATATTGGTTTTAGGTCTGGTCTTCCCATTAGTTCTGCTATTGTTTTTGCTAGTTGGTTTATGCTTGTCTCTATTCCTGTTCCTATGTTGTAGGGTCCTGTGGCGTTTGATTCTAGTGCTACTAGGTTCGCTCTTGCGACGTCTTCTACGTATATGAAGTCTCGGGTCTGTGTTCCGTCTCCGTATATTATTGGTGGTTTTCCCTGCTTGATCCTCTCTATGAATTTCAGTATGACTCCTGCGTAGGGTCCCGGCTTCATACGTGGGCCGTAGACGTTGAAGTATCGTAGGCTTATTGTTGATAATCCGTAGTTTTCATGGTAGGAGTTGACTAGTGCTTCTCCTCCTAGCTTGGTTGCTCCGTAAATGTTCTTTGGGTTTAATGGGTGGTCCTCGTCTATCGGGAGGTATTTGGGGTCTCCGTAGACCGCGGCGCTTGAAGCATAGACAACTCTCTCCAAGTCATGTCTCCTAGCGGCTTCGAGAACATTATGTGTTCCATAAACGTTTATCTGGAGGGCTTCCAATGGTTTCTCCGCGGCCTCCACCACGCTTACTAGGGCGGCGAGATGTATTATTGAGTCGACACCGTAGTGTTTAACGACTTCTTCGAGCTGTAACGAGTTCCTAATATCGCCACGCACAATCTTTACCCTGCCCACTAGGTGGGCTACGTTATCCATGCTTCCCGTGGAGAAGTTATCGTATATTATGACACGATATCCTTTCTCGACGAGGAGCTCCACCGTCCAGCTACCGATGAAGCCAGCGCCGCCCGTTACCAGTACTGTTCGGGGCATAACCAGGCACACCATGTGATCAAATATTCACAGGTATTTACTAGTGTATATCCAGATTATAACATATCCCGGGAAAGAAGAGACGATTTCTTTAAGGGGAGCCGTGTAGGATTAGAGGGAAGAGCATTATGGCTAGATGCGCGTTATGCGGGCGGATATCAAGGCTCGTCTCTGAGACGCTAGGGGTCTGTATCGACTGTATCAGGAATCGTAGGGAAGCATCGCGTTTTGTGGATGAAGCTCATGCTAGGAGTAGGGCGTTATTCCCGCTGCCCCATAGGGTCGTGGGTGACAGTGTTTGTGGATTGTGTGGAAGGATGTGTGGTCTCCGGGAAGGCTCTACTGGTTATTGTGGCTTCATAGCTAGGCGTGATGGGAGGAATGCGCCGCGTACTGGTTCCTACCAAGTGGTTCCCGGCACATACTACTATGACCCGCATCCCACGAACTGTGTGGCTGATCCTGTATGCCCCGCGATCCATGGGCTGGGCTATCCCGACTACTGCTTGTTGCCTAGCGGGGAGCACGGATACTATAATATCGCGGTCTTCTACGGTCTCTGCAACATGGATTGCCTATACTGCCAGAACTGGGAGTACAGGAGAATGACCCGCGACCTCCAGCCCCTGATCACCATAGATGACCTGGTCGGAGCGGTGAACCATAGGACGACGTGCGTCTGCTTCTTCGGAGGAGACCCGGGGCCAGCAGCGCCGCACGCCCTCCTCGCCGCCCGGAGGATGAAGACCAGAGCCGGAGAGATAGGCCTGCGTGTCTTCAGGATATGCTGGGAGACGAACGGGTTATGGAATAAGCACTTGTTCCGTGAAGCCGTGGAGCTAAGCCTGGAGACGGGCGGAATAGTTAAGATTGATTTCAAGGCATGGACCCCCCAAGTCTACCACGCGTTGACAGGTATAGAGCCAGGGCATGTTGAGAAGATAAAGGAGAACATAGCGTATGCGGCGGAGAGAACAGGGGAGAGACGGGAGCCCCCGCTCCTAGTTGTATCTACTCTCCTAGTCCCAGGCTATGTTGACGAGTACGAGATAGATATGATGACACGCTATGTAGCGGAGCTATACAGGAATACCCCCTATGTATTCCTGGGTTTCCATCCAGACTATATGCTCGGAGACCTACCACGGACAAGCAGGAGACACGCTATGAGAGCCGTTGAGATAGCGAGAAAGAATGGATTACGCAGAGTCTATGTTGAGAACACCTGGTTGCTCGGAGACGAGTACTAGGGATAATCATTATATATGAAGTGTGATGAATAATCAGACTAATATAACGCCCCGAGGGACAACTCATTACCAGTTCCCAGCCCCTCTACCTATCTGAAGGATGATATTCATGAGTAAAGATAAGCCCTGGTGGAACTGCCCCGTAAGAGTCCTCCAGTTCAACATAGAGGATCGATACGGTAGATACGTCGAGACAATAACTGGCAAAGAACTCGTAGAACTCGCCGAAAAAATACATGCAAACGTCCTCGTAATATTCGCCCGAGACCCGTGGGGAAGAACATTCTACCGCGGAGGAACCGTCGGGCCCGAACACCCCAAGATGAGGGGTGATCTCGTCAGAGACGCCATACTGTACGGGAAAGAGAAAGGAATACATGTAGTAGTAATGGTCGGCCACACAGCGAATAAGCATCTATACCACCAGCACAGTGACTGGGCCCAGATAAACAGGAACGGCGAGATCATCCTCCTCGAACACGTACCGCTGGAAGTACAGCACTACGAGCCCGAATGGCCCCAGCTCTGTATAAACAGCCCGTTCATCGATCACGTGAAGAGAGAGATAATGGAGGGTATAAGCCTCGACGCCGACGGAGTATTCCTGGATAGCTTCAGGTACCAGCCAGACATAGAGCGTGCCTGTTATTGTAAATGGTGCCAGCGCCGCTTCAAGGAAGAACACGGCTACGATATGCCACGGGAGCCCAACTGGACAGATAGCAGGTGGCGCGAGCTATGGAAGTGGAGGTACGAGGTCGTAGTCAACAGGATCAAGGAGCTCTATGAGACTGCGAAACAAGCAGCTCCAGACAAGCTCTTCATGTACAACAGCCACCCCGGAGGATGGGCTGGCAGAACCAATAAGATCGTCGAAATGGCCCGCGACTATATAGACGTGATATTCGCTGAGTGTAGCGAAGTAGACCACCAGCCACCCGGCTTCATCACCGAGATGACAAAGATAACGAAGGCTATGAGCGGCGGAAAACCCGTATGGAGCAGTAGGAACTACTTCCACCTATATAGAACAGTCAAGGCAACAACCAGGATAGCTATCAAGCAAGGCCTCAGAGAAGCAATAATAGCCGGAGGATCACCATGGCTCCTAGTATTCAGCGTCAGCTATAGACAGAACCCTGAGCACCTGGACGCCGCGGAACAAGTATTCAAGGAGCACGAGAAGATCGAGGAGTACCTCGAAGACACTGAGCCTGTGAGGTATGCAGGGATAATAGTGTCGAACAATACACGCGACTTCTACGGCCGTGAACACCCGGAGAAATACGTTGACGGGATACGTGGAGTATACTACGCATTAGTTCATAGCCACTTACCCGTGGAGTTCATCGCTGAGAGAGACGCTGTATCACCGGAGAACCTAGGTAAATACAAGGTGCTATTCGTCGAGAACATGGTTTGCATGAAGAAAGAGATCGGCGATGCTATCAAGAAGTACGTGGAGAGAGGAGGCGGAACCGTATCAACATACCTGACGGGGACAAGGGATGAGAACTGTATAAGAATGTATGATTTCGCATACAAGGAAGTCATAGGAGCGAGCTTCATAGGAGTACTAAGAAGGCCATGGACATATGTCTACATAGACGATATCAAGCACCCATTATTCAAAGATATAGAGGAGAAAATGATCCTGTTTGGAGACATGAGCTACGAGTTCCGTGTCAGAAGAGCAACTCCTAACATGGGATACCACACACTCCTGGACAACGTGCACGGCCAGACCCTGGGGAGAGTAGGGTTATCAGTAGGTGATTGGGGCCACGAATACACGCTCGGAAGATCACCTCCTCCGCTGGCCAAGATAACCGATAACCCAGCAGTAATAATCAATGACTATGGCCGTGGAAAGAGCGTCTACTTCACAGGCCAGCTGGGACGCCACTACTGGCGCACGGGATTACCGACATTCATGAAGCTGATAAGGAATAGTGCTAGATACCTGGGCGGAACACCCCCGGTAATAGTTGATGCTCCCGAAACAGTTCATGTCGAGACGTACAGGCAGGGAGAAAGGATCATCATACATCTCCTAAACCATACCTATAACCAGTTGATCCAAGCAATGGGCACTGGTACCACTAAGCAGCCGCTACCACCCTATAGCAGTGTAGAATCAGTTCATCCACCACGCACAATAATACCTATAGCTGATATCCGTGTAAAACTAGCGATAAAGCCTGGGACAAAATACAGGGTTTACCTGCCATTGAGAGACAAGGAGCTAGAGTATGGTGTGGACTTCAAGGAAATGCCTGGACAAATAATGTTCACTCTACCCAAGCTGGAAGAATACGAGGTAGTGGTTGTCGAGCCTAGGAAATAGCGTGGGCCAAGTAGATCGAGAACGCCTCGACGAGCGCCGCTGCATACAGGACCATGTATGAGCCGATTATTTTTACTATTACCCTCTTATCGCCTCTTAACAATCTTATCGCAGAAGATATGAAGAGAGCATAGGCGGAGAGCTCGAGTATTGAGTGAGGCATGACAGGTAGGCTGAGTATAGCGGGACCATATGTTGGTAGTTTAACACTTATCATGAACCCATATATTATCCCGGCCTGCCCGATCGCATAGGCCAGATAGGGCGTCCCGATAATAGGGGCTAGAGCAACAGTGCTCGGCACTAGATTATTGGTGAAGATCTGTACGGAGAGAAGCCATGGATCATTCATGCTGAGCCTGCCGGCGATCTGTTCTAGATGCTTATACAGCGAAGCAAACAATGCCTGACCAGCGAACCCTATGATGCTCGTGGTTATGAAGAGGAAATATATCATTCCAAGCGTTACTAGGAATTGTAGGGCAAAGTTTCTCCTTGAGTATATGTAGGAGTAGTAGCACGTGATAAAACCTATCCCGACAATGTATAGTAGATAAACGGGCAAACCGCTCATAACGAAAAATATGGTTAGGCCGAGGCCTATCAGCATCATAGAGAAAGCCAGTATAGGTCCACGTGGATAAAGCCTCTCCGGTACACTGGTTTCTCCAGGAACAGGTGGTTCAGGGTGTCTCGAGTGAACTAGCAATATATGGTTATTATAGGTTTTGATGACCCGTCTAATCCAGTAGAACATGTATGCGCCGATGGTCAGCATCGAAGCAGCTATATCGAGTACTCCCTGTCCAACACCAATAGGCTTGACTTGAGTGTGTCCGAGGAATTTCTTCTCCTCGCCGTAAGCGTGTAGGCTGAACACTCGTTCCACCATGTATAGTATGATTGGGTAGGCGAGTCCGCCAGTGACGAGGCATAGTATCAGCGAGGTAATAGGTGATGGTAGGACTTTCCTTCTAAGCCCAGACTTATATAGTCTAAGCACTGCGTCATCATCACCCATGTTTCTCAGCCAGTAGTAACTCGTTATCCCACTATCAACCAGGTGCTTCATAACGATCTTTGTCAACCTGTAAGACGAGTAGGCGGAGAAGGCTATGTAGGCTAGATAGAGGCTGGCCAATGGATAGTACCATACAGACTGGACTGCGGATACACCGTTTAGTTCAGCCTTAACCGAGAGAGAAGCAATGACTGGCAAGGAGATTATCAGGCCAATAGGGACGAGGATATGGTTTATCAGGGGCTCCCTGCTGAACCTTATCCTGCTCACGACTCTTTCCAGAACAGCCAATACATGTCACCACGATATTGTGTCATGACATATATTTTGTAGGCACAGATTATTTTACTATCACGTCATTCAATTATTATTTGCTAGTAAAAGATAACGGGGGAATACATGCTTATGAGACCCAACATTATCCTCCACGGCGGAGCCGGGAGATGGACACGTGCAAAACACGTAGATAAAGCACAAGAAGTAGTCGCGAAATGCACTGAGAAAGGAATGAGTATTCTACGAAATAATGGCTCAGCAATAGACGCCGTCGTGGAAGCCGTTAAGTGCATGGAGGATTCAGGATACCTTAACGCAGGAGTCGGCAGTGTCCTGGATTTCATGGGTGGTAGGAGCCTCGACGCCGGGGTAATGGATGGATCAACTGGGAGAATAGGAGCAGTAGCAGCCGTCACAGCTACGAGGAACCCGGTTGTCCTAGCTAGGATTGTCATGGAGAAAACAGATCATCACCTAATAGGAGGTAAGGGAGCAGACCTACTGGCTTTTCTCAATGGCTTGCCCCCACTTCCTCCACCGCCACCCCATGTCTGGGAGAGGTATCAAGAAGCTGTTAAGAAGCTCCTTGAGGGAAAACCGGAGATCTACAAGAAGATTACTGATTTCCTCGAGAACTATGACTTCATACGTAAGATCATAGAAGAAGCACTAGATACTGGTGACACGGTCGGAGCAGTAGCAGTTGACAATATGGGGAGACTAGCAGCCGCGGTCAGCACCGGAGGAGTCATAATGAAGTTCCCGGGCAGGATAGGCGACTCCCCCATACCCGGAGCTGGTTTCTATGCCTCAGAATACACGGCGTGCTCAGCCACGGGTATAGGAGAGAAGATCATCGAGTGCATGGTGTGTAAACAGCTCGACACATATTATAGGGAGACACGCGACATCGCTGCTGCGGCGGAGAAAACCATCGAGTATGTCAACAAGCTTGTCGGGGAAAACACGCTCGGCTTCATAGCGGTCGATAAGAACGGGGAGATCGTCTGGACCAATAACACAGAGGCCATGCTAATAGGATACTATGAGAACGGAGAGGTAAGAACAACTATCAAGCCACTGAGGAATAAGCACTAGGATATCTTGAACAATTCCATATACTCCGGGGTCTTTGGGAATACAACTTTGTATTTTTTAGCTAGTTCCGACAAGTACTTGAGTGCTTCATCAGTGATTTCGTCCTTGACCTTCTTAGCGAAAAACTTCCTGCTCCGCCATGGGAGATATGATGACACGCAATCAATGAGTCTACCTGTTCCTTCGATAAGGCTCGAGACGAACTTATCCGCAAGCATAACCGTATCTATTCTAAGCGAACTACTATCGCATTTGAGCTGCAGACTTATATCGTCGTAGCGATAAGTGAACTTCTTATAGCTACTGATATAGCATTCCAGCTGTTCTCCTTTCAAGCACTTAGTCTTACCCGACAATAATAGCTTGGGTTTTCTCACCAAGCCGTTGCTGAGGTCTTTGAGTGATTTAACCACGTCTTCGAAAACGTTTTTGGAAAGCACAACTATGCGCTCGGGAACTATTATCCTCTCCATGGATACTTCGTTGCTACTCCAGATCACAATATCACCGTTAACGTATGTATAGATATATGCTGCGACGACATAGTCTCCGATAATCTCTCTCATATCAATGATAAGCGCATCCAAACAATTGACAATAAGGTCACGGCTATAAAATTCCTTAAGCCTATCAGCTATTATCCTAAGGAGACTCCTACGCCCCTCACCGAGATAAAATGGGAGCAAAGCACTACAAGAAAGTATCTCGTTCTCGATACTTGTCAAGCTCTACCCACCAAACAACACTTCTCGGAATACCTGGCCTCATAGAGCGAGAAAACTACTTAGCTATTTATTTTGTTTAGCCTATATAGGTTTGGTTTTCTTAAAAATGTGCGGATAATGAGAAAGAATAGAAAAAAGAGAAATGCTTATATTGAGGCCTTAATAGCTTCTCCGAGGATCTCCAGTCCTAGTTTTGTTTGCTCTTCACTTATTATTAATGGTGGTATGAGTCTGATCCCGCTCTTACCACATCCTAGCAGTACTAGTCCTCTCTTGAGGGCCTCGTAGAGGATCTTGTTCCTCCTCTTCGGATCTGGTTCTTTGCTCTTCTTATCCTTCACTATCTCCAGAGCCCATGCTAGACCCAGTCCTCTCACGTCACCGACAAACTCGTATTCTTCTTTCCACTTGTTCAGAGTCTCCTTGAACAGTGGTTCAAGGCTCTTGACATGTGGTAGTAGCTGCTCGGTTACCTCCAGGGTCTTCAGCGCGACCATGGATGCTAGGGCGTTGCCTCCGAAAGTATTGCTGTGCATTCCGGGCTCGCGGAAGTCGAGGTCGGCCTTATAGATGGTTGCTCCTATCGGGACTGCTCCTCCGCTAAGGCTCTTGGCAAGCGTTATCACGTCTGGTGCTACGCCGAAGTGCTCGATAGCGAACATCTTGCCTGTTCTTCCCATGCCCATCTGTACCTCGTCCACGATCAACGGTATACCGTACTTGCCGGCTAGCTTCCTCAGTTCAGGGAAGAAGCTCTTCGGCGGGACAACATATCCTCCCTCACCCTGGATAGGCTCAGCGATTATCGCTGCTACTTCTTCCACCGGAACATACTTGTCTAGCACCCATTCCTCGATATACTCGATCACTCTGTTGACGAGCTCATCGGGCTGTTCATAGCCGTCAATATGCCAGGGGTTCCTATATGGGTTCGGATAGGGTACATGTACTGCGCCGGGCATCCAGGGATAGAATCCTCGTTTATGAACTGGTTTGCTGGCGGTGAGGGCTAGGCTTCCCAGGGTTCTACCGTGGAATGCTCCTATGAATGCTATGAACATCCTGGCCTTCCTATACTGTTTGGTGAGCTTTATCGCTGCCTCGACGCTCTCTGTACCGCTGTTAGCGAAGAATACTTTCTTATCAAACTCTCCGGGGGCTATGCTCGCTAGTTTCTCGGCGAGCATTACCTGGTAGGGGTTGTAGAAATCGGTGCCTGCTGCGTGGGCGAGCTTCTCTATCTGCTCAACAAGGACCTTTTTTACCTCGGGATGCGTCGGGTAGCCTAGGTTTGCCGCTGAGATCCCGCTTGAGAAGTCTAGAAAGACATTGCCGTCAACGTCTATTAGCCATACGCCTTCTCCACGCTCGATCACTAGGGGTAAGTGTTCGGGATCATGTGTTGTCGTCGCAACATATTTATGGTGTTTCTCAATCCATTCCCTGGATTTACTGCCTGGGCTACCAGGAACTATCTTGATCTCTGGACGGCTAAACATGAGAATCACCAATAGGATTCTATGAATTGAATACATAGAAAAAACTATCTATAGAGAAATGATCGTTGTTTTATGCTTAGATTCTTGGGAGAACAGGTAATCCCATGACACGCATGGCGTCGCCGAGAATTATCGCTGACGAGTAGATCAGGGCGAGCCTGAACTTTTTCTTATTCACATTTTTCTCTTTGATGATAGGTATTTTCTCGTAGAACAGGTTCAGCGCTGATGATAGCTCATAGGCGTATTCAGCGATCTTGTTCGGCTTCATCTCGTTATAAGCGGTGATCAACGCGTCTTTGTAGCTGAGGAGCTTTTCGACTATTTCTTCCTCTTCACGTACTAGGACTAGTTTGTCAAAGTCTATCTCTTTATAATCCTTTAGGATTTCTTCTAGTTCCTCAGGTGAAGAGATGTCTTTGCCATATGCTTTCCTCAGTATGCTGAGGAGCCTAGCGTAAGTGTACTGTATCCAGGAGCCCTCTGTGTGCTCGGCGAGCTTTCCGGGATCGAATGTAAGTACTTTGAGAGGCTCAATGCTCAGCAATAGGTACCTCGTGTTTGCTACGGCTAGTTTTTCAGCCTTATCTAGAACCTCCTCTGCCTGATCTACTCCTAGTTCTCTGTGTGACTCCATGTACTGGTCTAGCATGAGTTTACGGTATCTCTCGATGAGCTCGTCCATGCTGATGTACCTACCGTATCTTCCACGCATCCTATATCCTTTCAGATGCACCATCTCATACGCTAGGTGTATAGTGTTATCCGCATAGTCCTTGTAGCCCAATAGATAGAGGACGCTACGGACTTGTTTCTGCTCCAGGTTCTGCTCGGTCGCTATTACATTGTAGACTTTCTTCGCACCCGTCTTCCTGTACTTGTAGATAGTATAGGCTATATCTCTCGATACATAGAGTGTCGTGCCATTGCTCCTCCTAAGAACTACGCGCTCGGGCTTCTCGGCCCCGAATATGCTACGGATATATGGGTCTTCCTCGTACGCTCTACCGAGATCAACTATCACGGCACTGCCTTCGCTACCCCCATACCTTGTCTCTAATGATTTCTTGATTATCTCTAGTGTAAGCTTCTTTATCTCGGGATCACTCTCCCAGTCATACGAGTCAAAAACTATGCCTATCCTCTTGAGCGTCGACTCAAAGCCTTTAAGCACTAGATCTATTGCTTCCCTGAAGATCCTTACCGTCCCGGGGTCTCCCATCTCGTAGAGTCTCATAAGCCTAGATACTTCTTCCTCAAAGACATCAGGCTCATCAACTGAGACAGCAAGCGCTTCATACAGGTCTGGAAATACCGCTCTAAGATCCTCCGCGCACTCGTATAGCTCGGCTAGCTTCCCTCTTACTTCCCTATACCTTGACAATATGTTCTCGGCGTCTCTCCGTAGACTAGATGCCTTCTTACCCTCACGCATTCTTAGCGCAGAGACTATTATCTCGAGAAGAGATTTAGGATCATGTTTAAGGCTTAGCTGTTCCTCCACTATTTTTGAAACTGCTAGTAGGTAGCCGTCACGCCGTTTTTCACGGGCTTCTTCCTTCATCCTCTCTATTAGATCCCTTATTTTCCCATTGAGCATTTCCAGTTCTTTGTGAAGCTTCTTTATAGATATGAATATGTTTGTCAATGCGTAAACAGCGCCTATCCAGTGGTCCGGCTTAATATGTGTGGGCGGCTCTAATCTTTTCTCCTTAATCCTCTTATATCCATAGACCATTACTGCTACTTGTCTACCCATATCATCCACGTAGAAGTGCTCCCGTACATTGAAGCCGAGCCTACGTAGTATCCTGGCGTAAGTGTTTCCTATTACGCTGTTTCTCCCGCTCCCTATGTGTAGGGGGTGTATCGGGTTTGCACTTGTGTGTTCGACGAGTATTTTCTCTCCGCCGCCATAACTGTTTATTTCCTCGAAGACGCTTCCATCGATTATCCTTCCAAGGATCTCTTTGGAGAGCCTACGATAGTTGATGTAGAAGTTCAGATACCCGTTAGCGTATTCGATCTTATCTATAAAACATTTCTCCGCCATGCCCGAACCGGTTATCTCTTCGGCTATTCTGGACAGTATATTGTCCCATTCCTGCCGGGGAGCCTTGATCATATGGAGGACTACGTGGAGCGCGACACCGTAGTCGCCGTATCTCGGATCGGGTGTTCTCGCTAGTTTAAGCCTACGTTTACTGATGAGCTCCTCTACAACCCCGGACTCTAAACCAGTGGCTTTAGGAATAGCGTGTACAAGAGTGTTTAGCAGGCACTCCTTGACATTCACTGGTTACTCCCCCCAATGATCAATGCTTAATGGGATTAAATTAATTTAGAAAAACACTTACTTATTAGTTCTTGTGCAACCAGGACAAATGCCTTATTTTTATCAATGTATGGCTAGACGTGTTTATCTCGTATCAGGATAGGTGTTGGTCTTGCCTGATTATAGGATCTATGAGCACCCGATCCTGGATTTCAGGCGTGGGCGGAGAGTCAAGTTCTACTATAAGGACAAAGTCGTAGAGGCCTATGAGGGAGAAAGCATACTTGCGGCTCTCTACGCGGTAGGATATAGAGTATTCAATAGGAGCCCTAAGCTAGGGCTTCCACGCGGAGCATACTGTATGATAGGAAAATGCAGTAGTTGTCTCTCAATAGTCGACGGTGTCCCCAATACGAGGATATGTATTGAGCCCGTAAGGGAGGGTGTACGCGTAGAGCCCCAGACAGGCTTGGCGGACATACGTGGTGCCGTCAAGGAAGAACCTGTTAGAACCGAGAAAATCGAGGCCGACCTCCTAGTTATCGGCGGCGGGCCCGCCGGCCTTAAAGCAGCGCTCGTAGCTGCTAAGCATGGAGCGGACGTAGTCCTCGTCAATGATCACTTCGTGCTCGGCGGCCAGCTCGTCAAGCAAACCCATAAGTTCTTCGGATCACGAGACTATTTTGGAGGTACGAGGGGCTTCAGGATAGCAGAGATACTTTTCAAGAAGATCAAGGAGTACAATAACATCCATGTATACACGAACGCGTTCGCGTACGGCTACTTCAAGAACGGAGTTGTAGGCGTAGCCGTGCATGGGGAGAACCCGGTTAACCTCATCGTAAAAGCACGTACGATCATAGCCGCGCCAGGCGCCGCCGAGAAAGGCTTGGATTTCGAGGGTAATTATCTTCCCGGCGTAATGGGTGCTGGGGGAGCGCAGACTCTTATGAACCAGTATGGCGTACGTCCAGGAGACAAGGCCGTCGTAATCGGAAGCGGTAACGTGGGCTTAATCATAGCCTACCAGCTACTACAAGCAGGTGTCAAAGTAGAGGCCCTAGCAGAGATCCTGCCACGTATAGGCGGGTGGTTCGTCCACGCAGCAAAGATCAGGAGGTTAGGCGTCAGGATAATGACTAGGCACAGCATAGTCAGGGCTATCGGTACAGATAGGGTTGAGAAAGCCGTTCTACAGGCTTACGACGAGCATTTCCGCCCAGTACCCGGGACTGAGAAAGAATTCGACGTAGACCTCGTACTAATATCCATTGGGCTACAGCCGGACACGAAGTTCTTCGCCCAGGCAGGAGCCGTTATGAAATGGGTTCCAGAAGCA
>JAMOVL010000077.1 GCA_027067785.1 Desulfurococcales archaeon
AATGGTTGTATAGCTCTATGTAGTTCATTCCTATAACAGGATCTCCGCCCATCCCCACAACCGTTGTTACACCATAGTCTTTCTTGCTTAGTTCGCGCGCTATTTCATACGTTAGTGTCCCGCTCCTTGAGATTATCCCTATGCTTCCTTTTCTAAATACATGAGCTGGCATTATGCCTAGTTTTGCCTCGCCTGCTGTTAGTACTCCGGGCGTATTGGGCCCGATCATGATCGTGCCATTGTGTTTTGCATGGTTAACCATCACTATTTCATCATGTACAGGAATACCTTCTGTAATGACGACTACTAAGCCTATACCGTTATCTATCGCCTCTAGCACCGCATCTTTAGCAAATCTTGCCGGGACAAACACTACAGACGCATCTATAGGCCCAGCATTATCTACGGCTTCTTTAACGGTATCATAAACTGGTACACCATGAACTTCCTGTCCACCCTTACCCGGCGTTACGCCAGCAACTATTTTTGTACCATACTCTAGCATGAGCTTCGTATGGAATGATCCCTCTCTACCCGTTATTCCTTGGACAAGGACACGTGTATCTTTACCCACGAGTATGCCCATGATTCTCACCTTTTCGCGAGTTCTACAGCTAGTTTCACGGCTTCATCTGCTTCTGAGAAAACCTTGTATCCGTGTTCCTCGAGGATCCTTCTGCCTTCTTCCTCGTTAGTTCCAAGCATTCTGACGACAATTGGTTTATCCGTTCTCGTTTCATTAACTGCTTCGATCACGCCCCTGGCGACTTCGTCGCACCGAGTTATTCCGCCAAAGATGTTTATCAATACGACTTTGACCCTCTCATGAGTAAGGATTAGCTTGGCAGCCTCTTTAACACGCTCCCTTGTAGCACCACCACCTATATCTAGGAAATTCGCTGGCTTACCACCATAATATGCTACAAGATCCATTGTAGCCATCGTTAATCCGGCGCCATTACATATTATTCCTATATTGCCATCGAGCTCGACATAGGAGAACCCGTATTGTTTAGCAATTCTTTCACGTGGCGAAAGCTCTCTAAGCGCTTTCTCCTGTAGCTCCGGATGACGATATAGCGAGTTATCGTCTATTCTTATCTTGGCGTCAAGAGCTATAAGTCCCTCCTTAGTAGTCGCTAATGGGTTGAATTCTACAAGCTCAGCGTCAAGCTCTCTCATGATCTGGTACATGGAGTTCATGATTTGGTGTAGTTTTTTCCAGTTCTCCTTAGACAAGTCGAGGAACTTTGCAGCAGTTCTAGACATATATGGTGAATAACCGGTATCAGGGTTTACGTAGAGCTTTAATAGTTTATCCGGATGTTGTTTTACTAGTTCTTCTATCTCGACGCCACCGAGAGGGGATACTAGGAAAACATATTTCCTGGCAGTTCTATCGATCGTTAGGGAAAGGTATAGCTCTCGGTCAAATTCGATCTTCTTTTCTACGAGGATGTATTTTACCTCTTCACCTCTTATCTTAGTATGAAAGAGATTCTCTGCTTCCCTAGCTACATCGTCGAGAGTGTTTGCTATTCTAATACCACCGGCTAAGCCTCTCCTACCTACGAGCACCTGTGACTTCAGGACGACGGGTAAACCGATCTTCTTGGCAGCCTCTATAGCCTCGTCAACGCTTTTCGCTAATACGCCGTCAGGTACGGGGATACCGTATTTCCTAACGATCTCTTTTGCCTCGAATTCGTAGAGCTTCAATTCCTAACACCAAGATATAATTCAACGTTCTATCCTATTACATAAATCCTCTATCTCAACTTTTTTCGCGAGAGCCCTAAAGATCCTGTTTGTTATTCTCGAGTTTACGTACCTACCATGCGGGCGAAGCCCTCCGCTAAAAGTCTTTGGTATGTGTAATAGTTCATGGATTAAAGTTTTGATCTTACCATTGCAGTCGAGGCAATCGAAATTCTCGCTTATGATCTCAATAATATATGATGGTTTAGCACCAAGCGCTAGCTGCCATATACGTGGCAACCCATGTATTCTAGCTAGTGCACCGCTCCTTGTATTATAGCTCCTGTAAACGTAGAGTCTGGAAGGATCAATATGCCCATAATATTCGGGTAGAACAGTTATTATTTCATCTATAACAGCCTTTATCGCCGGGTCTGGTAGGTATTTAGGCCTCGGCATACCGAAAATCATCCTCTAATAATTATTGAAGAAATTATTTCGACTGCTTCCTCCTCCGAGCCAGGTTTTTCCAGTAATTGTACACGGGCGAATCCGAGCTTCTTTTCTTTTTTATCCAAGACCTTTTTCTGGAGGATTACTCCTCTGCGTGTGGGATGTGTTGCTACCATTGCATAAGCTCTTACCAGTGCTGCGACGGTTGCCTCCTGTAGAATTATTTCTTGATCCTTGAATCTAATCAAGAACCTTGTATGATAATGCCCTCTGGGGATAGCGGCGATTATCTCGACGACGTCTTCGTTCTTATATATTTTGACATTATCTTCGCCCATTGTACTACATCTCCGGCGTTATTCAACAATTAATAATGATTGTTTTAACGGGTATTTCCTTCTTTAGAAAAGCAAGTTCTTCGGTTAACAGGATCGTTGCTGTACATTTACCGCTTAGATGATTGATAATGCATTTAAGGATTTCTAAAACCCTGTTTTTAACCAAGCACGTGGGGAAGTCCGAGAAGAACTTGATCGATACATCTGATCCTAAAAAATTCGATATTAATTCTTCTAAAGACCTCTTTGCATTGTTTATATTGATTGTATCGAGCTTCTCACGACATATATTAATTAGGTTATATACTAATTGTTCGTCATAAAGCTCCTTATAATACGATAGCTCGTAGAGAGCATGTTCTTTCTCATTAAGGTCATCGCTTGTCAATACAGTTGTGATCTGTTCAGCTATATCAACGAGATGTAATAGTTCGTCAATATTCTTCTTCAGATACAGGATTTTCAATAGATTAGCTATTCCATTGTTTCTATCGTTTATAATAACATATAAGATAGGAGCAGTTTTCGCTTGAGCCAAGCAGTTCTTGATGATATGGCTGCATCGAAGAATGAAACGTAGCTGATCTAGTATTATTACAGGGTAAAGAAAGCATTCCTTCATAATCGTTCTATCGTTCTTCATATTCTGCAGCATCCGTTATTCTTTTTCCGAGACCAAAATGTTATGGAAACGGGTGCTAGTCTTCTATAATCCATTCCTCAGGGTTTTTGAGAGCTTCAACGCTTGTCTCCGATAATTGTTTATTGAATAGGGTCTTATCATAGCATAATTTGCTTCCGCGGCACGTGGTTTTCAAAGCGCCAGCGGCTATAGCATACATCAGTGCTTTTCCCGGATCCTTCGAGTCAAGCAGTGTAGCGTTAAAGAATGCGTCGAATGCGTCTCCAGCACCAGTTGAATCGATGGGTGGTCTAATAGGCTTGGTTACTCCATAATATATTAGTCCTCCAGGTGTTATGACGAATGCTCCGCCTGGCCCTTTCTTGACGACGATATATTGAGGTCCTAGCTTCGCGATTTTATCGATGTTGGAACCGCCCAGTGCCTTGGCTTCTCTTCTATTAACAAATAGTATTGATAAATAGGGTATGGCTTCTCGGACTTCTTCAGGATTTGATAAAGCATAGTTTCCGGGATCATAGCTAACAAGTATGCCGAGACCGCTTGCTCTCCTGGCTACCTCTACAGCTATTGATGGGGGGACGCTGGCTATATGTACGATATTTGCACGGCTAATAAGTTGTCGAGGGATATCATTAGGGCTTAGAAACTCGTTGGCACCTCTGTGTTTTATCATTATTTTTTCGCCGCTACTACTAACTATGACCGATACTATGCCGGGCGGGCCCTGGACTCTTTTAATATATGATGTATCGACACCGATCTTCTCTAGATCTTCAAGGAGATAATCTATGAAGCTTATTCTAGATGTACTAGCTATAAGGGTAGCTCTGTGTCCATAATATGTTACAGCTACAGCATAGTTAGTGGCTGAGCCGCCGCATGATATCAGTGCATCGTCAGCGATAACGCTTTCATCAGGGCCTGGAAACGATTGTACATACATTGATATATCTATGTTAAGGTTGCCGACACTTATGTGTAAAGGCTTGTTTTTCCTCAAAATGGCCAGCCTCAACCATGTATTTGTGATATCCATTTATGAATTATCGATGGTGTAACATTCCTCTTTCCCTGTTTCTCCATCTCGTTATCCCACTCGCTAAGTATTTTCACAGCTTCATTAGCGACTTTCACAGCATCCTCAACACCTGCTTCCATCACGAATTCCTCGGTCTCTCTATTCGCTATTGCGGCACATACAGCCCCAGCTCTTAGGCCATATATGTTTGCGAGAGTGAATATAGTGGCTGCCTCCATCTCGAAGTTCAATACATTTACTGATTTTAGAAAGTCGACTAGGCCTTTTTTGAACGGGGGAAGGTAGCCTCTGAAGCCGGGTCTTTCCTGGCCTACATAAAAGCTGTCAGTGCTCGCTGTAATGCCTAGATGGTATCTTACACCTAGTTCTTCCGCGGCTGCGACAAGAGCTATGACCACGTCTAAT
>JAMOVL010000078.1 GCA_027067785.1 Desulfurococcales archaeon
ATTGTATTTGTAGAGATCACTATCTCCTGGTACGAGTATGACTTTGTCTATATCTAATTCATTAACCATCCACTTAATTACATAAGACGCGTATTTCGCCTTCAGGACTGGGTGCGCAATCAAAGATTGAGGCTCTTGCTTGGCATCCTCAACTATATTTCCTAAGATTACTAGAATCCTCTCGTTAGGTTCTAGTAGCTGTAGTACTGGTTGTAATCTTAGTAATAACGTATGCAGTGCTTTAAAATCTATTAGACCCCCTATATGGAGACCGCTCATGAAGATATATGCTCTCCGCATGGTTCCCACAAAAAGAATACATCAAAAATCGCTCTGCTACCATGGAATAAATGGTGAATTCACAGTTTAGAACGGGAGATATTCAAGCGGTTTAGGTACCTATATACAGTTGCCCTGCTTACACTGAGTCTCTCAGCGATGCGTTTAATTGGCACACCTTCCTCGTATAGTTTTACTAGCTCTCTTACTTCACGTTGAGAGAGCTTATATGGGTGGCCAATGTGTCTACCCTGAGCCTTTGCTCGTGCCATGCCTGCTCTAGTTCTCTCAGATATCATTTTCCTTTCGAGTTCGTATAATGTACTGAACATAGCAATTATAATAGGTCTAATGATCTCGTTTTTGAGAGCCTCTTCTAGCCACCCCTCTCTTATAGATATTACCATAATGTCATTGTCGAAACAATCATAGAGGAAGTTGACGAGTGTCCTCATCCTTCGACTTAACCGTGAGAGTTCTGCCACAACTATGGTGCCTATTTTGCCTTGTTTAACCCTTTGCCACAGCTCTTGAAATTTCGGACGCTCGTCTTCAGCACCGCTTACTGGTTCCTCCTCAACTATTCTCTCATCGATGTTGATGCCTCTCGTTTTAGTCCAAGCCTCAATAGTCATCCACTGTGATTCTAAGTCTTGTTTACCTGTTGATACCCTAAGGTAGGCTATGATAGGCCTGCGGTACATCTTCGCCACCAAATAAATTACATTGCTTTAATGCGCCGAGCTAATGGATACGTGTATCATTCACTCCCCTCCCTTGTGCTACATTCTTGTTTCACTAACTATTAACTATGTTCCCTTGTGCTACATGTCTCGTAAAGGCACCCTTACGCAACACAAGGTTTATTAGGATAGAAGCACACCTGTTTTTCTGAGGTAGAAAATATGAGTCAGAATTTGAGAGATAAAATTCACGACCTTCTTAGGAGCATATCCTTAGAGCTTAAAATTAAAGGAGAGAGTTTTAATAATGGAATTAAGAGGGATTATGAAGTTTTTTCCAGAGAGTTGAGAGCAAGAAGTTCTGATGAAAAGTATTGGCTTGCAGTAGTTATGGGTGGTACTTGGGCTATTGGAGGGCTTGATAGAGCAGATCGAGATCGGTATATCAAGCAGGTCTATCAAATCACTAAGAACCCTGATAGGAGGAATGATGAGAGCATTATAAGGGATGTAGTGTACATTAAGGGATATCGTGGCTCAAGAAAAGTTGTTATGGAGCGAATGCTATTATTTCATGCAAAAATGCTGAATAATTATGGTGCTGAAAATATAATAAACAATCCAGTTCACTATCAGAAGCTAATAATAAGGGATGCTGAGACAACGCCATATGCAGGGCACTGGATTGCTACAGTACCTTTCAAAATCCTCGCTGTTTCAGGTATACTACCCAGAAGATCAATTAATGATCTTGAGCCTCCACTAGGCGTTAACGTTGTTAAAGGGATCAAGTTCTTGACAGGCTACCAAGTTGATCCTAGTAGGAAGAGGGATCGAGCCTTTATGATAGCTATACATAAACATTTAGCTAGCCTCGCCGACACAGACATATTCGCTATAAACAGTGGACTATGGATCTTAGGCGAAACATAGCCTTATCCAAATAGAGAATAAGGATTTCCTGAAAAAGGAGTTTGATTTTCCTCCTATTCGTTCATGTGGGGAACAGTATCTTAAAAAACTCTCCTCCCTATTTCCTAATCCTGAAGCTCCTTTAATGCTCAGTCTATCTTGTCCATATTTATTCGCCCCAAGAAAAGCCAGGTTTCTTGGTTTCCTGCTCATTATACTCTTTCATTAAGTAGAGAGCAGTTCTTCGAGGTTGTAGTAGTCGTCGTTGCTTGGGCTGTAGTAATCTCTCCACATTTTAAGTAGCTTAAGAGCTAGCTTCTCCTCCACATTTAGATCAACATCTAGTGGTAATACTAACTCGGGCTTTCTTCCCGTCGCCTTCCTCTTTAGTTCTTTAAACTTCTCTCGCAGGTCTTCCTCATCCTCTGCTTCTATAGTTAATATTGTATTTCCGGTGTAGTCCGGTCTTTCCCTTAATATCTCGACTTTGAGGTTATCTTCCGTTAGATCTATTGTTAATACTAGCGGAAAGGCATATTCGATACCGCTATCGTATCTTAGCACTCCCGCCTCCGTCTCGTCAAGTAGCTCACTTTTCAGCTTCTCTACATCCTCTTCAGTTACATGAAGGTGTCTCACCATTAGAAAGTCCTTACATATATAGACATCTAACATGGGAGGCGGCATGCTTCTCAGCCTCAAAGAAGGGGAGAAAAACAAGAACTAAATTTAAAGCGGGAAATCAAATTTAAGCTTCTTTCTCCTTCCTTTCTCTTAACATCTTAATTGCTTCTTCACGTAGCATTACATATATACCCTCGACAACGGGTATTGCTGCATCAGTGTTTATCTGACAGTAGCTGTACACTATCGGCACTTGCCATTTGCCTCTCCTCATGTACTCTGCTAGCAGAGTGAACGCATACTGCTTCATTTCAGTGTCTGTATCATTTATAATGTATATTGATTTATCGCTTATTATTGCAAGCCTCCCGCTCCTCGTCTTCTTCAACATACCCTTCCCTTTGAATATCTTGTCCTTGACCGGGTCGGCAGGACTCCACTCATGTAAAGCATAGACCTCTGTTCCTATCACCTTCTCCTCCTCGCCGTTAACGCTCTTAATCCCTGCAACCTCGATATCCACCTTAAGCTTGACAGGCAACTTCTGCGTCCTCATGTACTCAATTACTTGCTCGATTGCTTTGATACTCCACCTATCAACCTGTATCAAGTACCCGCCCTTACAGTATAGGTCAATGTACTTGCTATGCTCTCTGAAGTCGAAACAGATGAACTCTTTCGTTACGGTTTCCTTACCCGGCGGGACTGGTTTATAGTTCCTTTCTTCCGTTTCTTCTTCTAGGAGGTCTAGCTCATCTAGACTATAGTATTCCTCTTCGCCTGACATGATACCACCAAAAAAGGTTAGGGTTAGATGTACTGCCTAGCCACATCTGCCACCTTACTTAAGTCATCGACCTCGACACGGACTAGGTAGTAGTAGAGGTAGTTACGATAGAAGTGGTAATAGGCTTGGTGGAAACGCCAATCGAAGAATACCATCACATGACGCCTACCGCTCTTCCTGTTGAACCTATAGACGGCTTGAAGGTTTTTAGCATAGACCATCTCTCGGACGTATGTCTCTAGAAGCTCATCATTGATATCGGTCATTACATTACTTATCTCTGGGTGAAACTCTGCATCCTTCGCTCCCTGATAGAATGCGATGATAAATGGTACGTCATCAACGCCTTTTGGCAAGATATTAACTCCTCTATAGAGCTTACCTCTTGTAGTTAGTACTACTACCTGCGCCTCTGGGAGTAAACTGTTAAACTCCTCTCTCCTCATCTTGTCATGCACAATTCTGAATCCCATGTTTGACAACACGCTGATTATTCTATCAGCAAGGCTGTGGCGCTTAGCAACAATACCGACAACACCGTACCTCTGTACACCTATCCTCACCAGCTCAGCTACCTGCGGTGATACGATTGGCCACCACTCGTCCATCTCTTCTGTCGAGAGATATCCACGATAGAATATCGCTACATCCTGTGTTATATCATCCGTATTATGAAGCGGGTGTGTTTCAGGCTCCTTACCTGTGAGTAAAAATATTGCGTCTCTTAGCGAAGACGGGAAAGTTGCACTTACAAGTACAATGTCTCTGAAAAGATCTTCGAGAACCGACTTCCTGATGAAGTACATCTCTGTGTGCTTCTTCATCATCTTGATGAGCCTTTTTGCAAGCTTCTCGTCAATCGCTTCTATAGCTTTAATAATACTCTCATGTATTCCTCGGCTTAGAGTTAGCATGAAGTCCTCCGCTTCATCATAGATTAACACAGGTCTCCTCCTTACGGTGTATGCCAGTACTCCAGCTGTTAGTCCGAGCATATGTGTTGTAACCACTATCCTACCGCCATTAGCATAATACTTACGCAATGCATCGACCTGTTTTGCAAAGTCGCAGTCCTCAACACCTTCCTTAACCGCTTTCAAGTGCTCTGCGACCGTCACGAGATAGTATCTCTGCCTTTCCTCCTCACCCTCCTCCTCAATCAGAACATCACGCTCCTCAAGCCTCTTCTTTAACGCCGGACAGACTTCATCATGAGCCCTGAACTCGAAAGCCCTCCCTTTGAAATACCTCTCATAGACTTGATGCCTTAGCCGACGGAGCGGATATGCTAGCACAAAGACTAACCTGCCGTAACGCCTCCGCCACTCCCTATCATACCCTATCTTCTCATCAATGTAGAGAACGCTTCTACTCGTCAGCCTCGTCTTGCCAACGCCGAAGAATCCGCTGACAATGAGAGGTCTCTCGTTCAACAACTTGTTAACGAAACGGAGCATACGCATGTACTCGTTTCTGTCTTCGGTCCACTTAGTAAGTCCATCTCCACCCATATCAAACCCCAAAGAGAAGGGAGGCCAAGAAAAACCATAAGGCCTTCAGACTCTGATGGTGTAACGTTTCGTGATGTCTAACCCATTATACAATAAATATAGTATAGACATCACAGAGTGTGACACCATGCCGTAACCGTGTAGCTATATGGCGCTTCGTTTCTCAAGTAGCTTTCTGACGACCTCCTCTACCTTGTACCTGCCCCTGCTCTGTAGCCAGTAGTAGACACGCATGACCGGGTTCTTGCCACAGTTCCTCCCGCCCGTCAATGCACAGAATGGGCATTGACCACGCTTAAGTACGTAGTATTTCTTGAATGGGTTAGGATTTCCATGCTTATCCTTCGGCTCCCATTTGTAGATCGTCCATAACGCGTTTTTGTGGCTGTCATCAGGTCTACCGTCTTCGTCTTCATACGTGTTAAGGAGGTTGGCTACCTGCTCGCTATTAGCACCTAAGAGTGCTAATGTTGCTGCTATTGTATGTAGGAACCAGAATCTCGTTGTTCTTCTGCCCCACCGTATCTTCCTTGTTTTAACCACCCCAGTCGTAAGCCAGTCTGTAATCAGCTTCATCAGGCCACTGCACCTCAGTTGCCTATAGATGTAGAGGAGTAGAATGAGTAGCTCACGGTTGTTCAACTTCTCTATGTTGGGTATAGGCATTGTTTCCTCTATCCTCTCGTTAGGAGAGCCTTTCGCAGTACCTGCCTTCTTCTCTATAATTCTTACTGGAAACAGTACACCGAGCTCCGTTTCAAACTCTTTAATACCGAGAGTAGGGAGTTCATCGACAAATTCACCGTTCACAAACCTGTATATGAATCCATGCCTGTTAGTTGGCGGCGCAGTCCATAGATGTTTAAATCTACTACCGCCTCCCTCGCCTACACGTATCTCCCCATTATTATCCGTATCAATGTAATAGACACATATCTCTTCAATTGCTCTGTCGGCATTAAAATGTATATGAAGACCGCGTTTTGTTAATACAACGGGATACCCTTGTTTTACGAGGAGCTCTGCAACAGTTTTTCTCTGTCCATCATTCTTAAACTTGTCAATATCAATAACAACATGGTTACCACGAGGAAGTACAGCTATTCCGTGGGCTCGTTCCCATATATCTTTGTTTAATAGTAGGAGTGGCCCTTCTTGTTCATACAGTTTACTCCACTTAACAAGCGGTTTCTGCTGGTCGCTAATGTACCTGATAGGTACCGGTGTTACTCTCCACTTCTCATAATATAACCTAGCGTAGCGGAGAAGCTCATGCATAACAACCCCCGAAAAGGAATTAAAGAAAAAGGAGGGTTTGCGTTTGGGGCTGGGTGTTAGAGGTGTTATACGTCAGACCAAGTGACGCCCATTTCTTTGAACGTCTTCTCTAGCTTCTCCATGCACCCCTCTATTGTCTTATATTTTGCCTAGCCCCACGTAGTCTCTGCATACTACCGCCAGTCCTCCTTTTTCTCCTCCTGCTCCATAGACTCTGGTTCCATGCACAATGCCTCCACTCTATTCCACCTCCAAAACAAAAATTCTAGGTTTAAAGGGGCAGTTTTCCGTCCATTACTTACTCTTACTTTAGCATGTTGTACAGAGGCTCGCTATGTGTAGCGCTATTAGTAGCTCCCTTGCCTTTCCTAATAACCCTTCTTCGATGACATACTTACATCAAGTGATAGTACTGTTACGGTATTACCAACTGACATATCAACTCGCTCTTATTACATAATAAAAGAATTTTGTGTTAATGATATTCTAACAGCAACATTTAAAGGCAATGTTCTATTATTGCTTTACGCAACTGTGCAAGTAACTTATCTAGTTCATCAGCATTCGCCCAACCACCAGTCAGGCTGTACCCATATTTGTCAATTATTTTTAGTAAGTATTGTGGAGTAATAGTGAGATAATAGTTTCCCATCCATCGGTCGAAAAACTCTCTTGTCAGCCCATCGATATTTACGTCAAGTAGCTTTACCTTGCTCTCTTCGTCCTCTGTGTCGAAACAGTAGAACACGTAGTGGTCGTAAAGTATATATTTGGTCATCCCTATCACCCCACAAAACCAAGTTAAGATTTAGCTAGGTACTTCCATCATTAATAGTATAGTATAAGAGACGTAAAAAGTAGTAATGTTGCTATTTATCATCTGGTGGTTTTTCAATTGGCCCTTCAACTGTTATCTTGTATATTTTGCCGGGCTCCAGCCAGTCTGAATACGGCTTCTTAATGTAGAAATAGAAGGCGTTTTTCTTCTTTTGGTAGATTGGCTTCTGGTAGAGTGTAAACTTAACCACAGTCTCACCCAAACTAGCAAGAGATACTACATAGCATCCGGGGTGGGTACCAGCCCGTCATGCGCCCGGGGGTCTCGCCCCTTGCGGGGTTACCGCCCGGTAAGGGGTACAAGGGTTTCATCCATGCATCTCGCACGTCCACCCCTGCACCAGTAAGTGTAAGCGTAATGCTGCCGTGTTATATCTAGTACAGGATAATTAATAAAGCTTTCCCAGAAAATAATGTATAGTACAGGTAATAAAACTTATCGTCTACCAGACTGCTTGAAGAAGAATCTGCTTAGCTTTTACGTCAAGGTTAGGATTCATATGTTTAATCACTAGTCTCTTGTTTGGTTTAGTTAATATCAATACTCGCTTGTACTCCTGATGATGCCTGCTAATAATTTCTAAAATGGAGTTGCCCTCAAACATCCAGACATTATATTCATCGTTCACAAGGTATACCTTCACTCTATCAGGTATACTTCTTATCACCCGGATAACGTGATTGAGCGGTCTACCGTGCCACATTAACATGTACTTTACTTCTATTTCCTTTCCATTATTTATCAGCTTGTATTCTGGCTTCACTGTTTTCCCAATCGCCCTCGCCTTACGCATTATCCTCTTTATCTTCTTTAGCTCGGCGTCAGGTACTAGTGTAAAACGCTGATTACCAAACTCTATATCAGTTTCAGGTGTATGCAGTGGCAGTATCCACCAGTATTTTACAGTATGGTTTCGTGGCAGTTTAATTTTTGGGTTTAACTTCCTCAGTTCTCTCTTTATTTTGAGAATGTAGCTCTCGTCAGGGTTGCGTAGCTTTTTACCGTCTACCGCTATCTCCACCGCTATACTGTTTCTCTGTCCATAGTCTCTTAGCCATTTTTCCGTCAGTTCAAGTATTCTCTGCTTGCTCTCTTCATCGTACTGTATCTCTCCTCTCTTTATTTTACATCTTAGCAGTCTCCAGTACTTCTTGAAATACGGGTGAATAAATGGATGAGTACCGTGAAACTTAACCGTAATTTTTATCAGTGGTATCTTTACTGATAACTCGTTTTCTTTACTTAGTATACTGCACTGCTTTCCTTCCATCTCTAGCTTCTTGCAGTAGTCTAGAAGTGGGTACTTTGCTTTAATATATATTTCAAGTGTGCCCTCAGTATGAGTAAATATTCTTTTGATTGGTATGTAGAATCTGACTTTCTTGCCCTTATCATACTTATATACTGTCGGGTAGATTCTTTCACCGTTCTCAAGTTTAATATAAACCGGTCTAATCCTGTTAGTGTCTAGTTTACCTTTATTAAACGCCTCAAGCATCGCAACAATCTTCTTCTTGTCCGTCTCTTCTCTTTTCTCCCAAACCTGCTTCTTATCCATCTTCACAACGTAAACGAGCTTCTTTGCTAGTATTACATACCTAAATGGGAACTTTACTATGTGGAACTTTTTGTGGTATAGCTCAGGCGCAAAGTGTCTAATGATATCAAGTTTCTTTTTTGTCTCTGTATCAACATGATAATAGAGGTCTGTTAAGGTAATCTCAGCGTACTTGAATCCGAGACTATGATTGGTTATTATTCCATCAGTTTTCACCTTGATATCTATCTTAAGCGGTGTCCTGAACAGCAAATCTTCAAAAGTAATCTTTCCTTCTTTGTATAATAGGATTGGGTGCAATATATCCGGTTCATCATTTTCGTCAATCTCCTCACTAAACACTGTCCTTATGCCATACCATAATAGTGCATATCCATCAAGTTCTAAATCAAGAAAAGGAACCATTTCATCAAATCTTTTTATTACTTTCTTACTTCTCATTGCCTTCAGTATAAAGTACCAGAATGTATTGTCTATCTGCTCCATCACTTTCCTGCGCATTTGTGTTAGTGCCTGTTCAAATGCGACAAGATACTTTTCTATCTTAGTATTGATTTTTTCTATATGCTTGCCCTTCTTCATTATTTTCTTTAACTTAGTCCTTGCCTTGTCCCTCTCGTTAATTCTTCTCTTCCAACAGTCCTCGTTAAACCTATTGCTAATAGTGCACATCTTTTTTATTTCTTCATCAGTAGTGTCTGCGAGCCTTGCTGTTTGCAATAGTCTTTTCACATAAACTTCAGTCAGCCAGAACCAGGTAGCTTTTCTAGCCGTCTTTCTGGCATCGTCTACGAGGCCATCTACAATGTTTCTCAGTTCAGATTCTACTTCTCTTATATCAATGGTGTCGTATCCAAGATACTTGGCTAGTCCCTCGTTGTATCTTCTAAGAGCCCAGATAATTGCGTCTATTTCTCTAAACACCTTGCTCCAGAGCTTCTTTACAGCTTCCTTCTCTTTCCTCTCCTTTTCTCTAAAAAGATACTCTACATCTCTCAGTATACGTGTATGGTATCTTTCCATACTCTCGCCATGTGAAAACTGTATCTCATACATTTATAAAGGTTCCTGTACTGTTAAGTAAAGTACAGGTATGAAAACTTATCGGATTCATGGAGAGGGGGAGGCAGGGTATATAGAACCCCGCCGCATCACATTATTTTGAAGTATGAAAACTCACCGGGGTGAAAACATGGTGAATATTCGCATGCTCAAGTACTGCTTGGAGCATGAGGACTACTCACCGCAGTGTACTGCCACCCTTGAGCTCGCATATTATGAAACAGGCGACATAGAATTCTTGAATGAGGCTACGAGAAGGAAAATGGCGGCTTATCTATATTGGTATGTTGCACCTTCGCAGTTCTGACACAGTTCCAGTCACTAAAAGTGTGTGTGATAGCAGTGATTGTGCTTAACGTACAGCAACTCCTAAACCTCCCCGCTTTTTCACTCCTAAACAGTTTCGAACGTCAGGTTGTTAGTGAGCTTTACAACGTGCTGAACAGTTACTGCACACTCAGATACAGCAAAATCTCTGAGCTTAGCATAGACTACGCAGTACTCAGTCAAGTATGGAAGTGCCAGCCAATCCCTCACCGCTTCAAACACCTTGAACTCGTAGAAATAACGAAAATGTATGGGCGTCTACATGAAAAGTATTTCTTCACGGATGAGTTCGCTATCATACGCCTTGAGGTGATAAAGCATAACGCTAATCAGCCGTTTTCGTTGAAGAAGCCTGTTACTGTCAGGCTTGAAATTTTTGTGTTGTCCCAATAACTAGATAATAAGTATAAATACTTATCGGAACTGTCCCATTTCATCATCAACAGGTGGGACAAAGGTATTTAAGGGCAGGCCTCCGGAGCCGGTGGTCCCGGGTTCAAATCCCGGCGGGCCCGCCACTTAAATATGATATTGTGATTTACTAATGGTCTACGAGTTTCTTGGCCTTATTGTCAGCTTTTTCTCCCATTCTCTAAACGTTATTTCGAATGCCTCAAAGAAGCCTTTTCTCCCGAGGACTGCTAGTTCTATAGGTGTATATGGTACGAATACTATAGGAATCTGTATTCTGAACTCCTCCATCATGGCTTCCACGTTTGGGATTAGTTTCCCTTTGATGTATCCTCCTACCCCTGTTAGGTAGAGTTCTTCTCCCTTATCTAGGTCGAGCCCTATGACCTTAGCAACATCTTCTGGGAAGAGGCTTATGACAGCACCACTGTCAACGAGGGCATATAGAGTGAGTTCCTGTTGAGCTCGAAGGGTTATAGGTATTAGCGGGTATAGTCTGCCACGTTTCTCTACATAATTGAATACTAGTTGTTTAGCCACCTTTTATCTCCCTATAAAGTGTACTAGGCTATCAACAGCTCGTCTGGTGGAACCTTGATTACCGCATATTCGTTTCTCTTATATCCCTTCTTCTCCATCATTGATAACAGATCCTGAAGACTATTAGCCCATGCCACGACTTTCCCATTAACCACAGCAGCCCAGTATCCTGGTGGAACCCTGTCTAGCTCACCTGGCTCAACCAGTTGCATACCCCTCCTCTTTACAGTTGAAACAGACAAGGCTCAATACCCCGAAGCTTAACTATATACTTCTATATATTTATACACTTTATAGCTAATATTCCTAAGGCCACTCGGTAACCTCAAGACCTCCTTCAACCCTTCTCCGCACTGCAGTGGTACCCTTTCCTTAGCCTAATAGCTCATAGGAAGTCCCTTTGGAAGTCTTGTTATTCTCTTTTCTGGTCTGAGTGATCTAGTATCTTAAATAGCTGTCCCATATACTAGGTAATAGGTATGAATTCTAACCGGAATTGTCCCAGATTATTATGAGTTAGTGGGACAGAAGTATTTAAGTGCCGGCCTCCGGAGCCGGTGGTCCCGGGTTCAAATCCCGGCGGGCCCGCCACGTAGTGATTCCCTGGTTTCCTATATGGATATGTATCTGCCCATTATACTCTTATCCTAAATAGTATGGTAGCATGTTAAATGCAACTACATGTACTCATGCTCAGTATCTTACATGCTTCTCTTTATTCAGGCTCAGATGTGCAGGCTTAGCTGTAAAATCGAATAGTATTGAACAGTAGGGTATGTCATCAAATAGTGGTGTCGGTACTAGCTGTAGATCTCTGTGTGTTCGTGTTCTACAATTATGAGTAGCCTAGGCTTGGGTTCTAGTTGGCGGGCTATAGAGGCTATTCGCTCAGCTAATTTTGGTATCTCGTCTTTAGAGGGCTGATACGAGATATAGATTACACCGTTCTTAGCTGAGAATAAGAGGTTTGGCGTAGTGAAGTCAGAGTCTCTCGTAAGTATTGTTCGACTAAGCTCGTTAGCCGTGTTAATTAGTTCGTTATCACTAATGCCTCTCAAGCCTAAGTCTTGCAGCCGTATAACATCTACGTGTAACTTCTTTAGGAGTAATGCTAACTTTCTTGGAATGTTCTCGTCAGCTAGGAGTCTCAGCAACTACTATAACCCTCTTCAACGCTTTAGATGCGAACTTCAATGCCTCATATACAGCCTCTAACGGTATCTCAAACTCCTCAGCAACCTCCCGAGGCTCCCAACCAGCGGCAAGCATCTCCAGTATATCGTCAACGGCTATTCTCGTACCTTTCACGGTAGGTCTCCCGCCACGCCTGCCAGGAACTATTTCAAGCCATTTATAGCCAGGTAAGAGAGTCATTTCAGACACCACTAAACAGTACTATCGGAATCCATACTTTTATTCGCTCAGCTCTTAAGGTAAGTTTATCACATCTTTTAATTCAATATCATCATCTCTAAAGGAAAACTCATGTCGTATACCTAGGTAGCTGTCCCATATATCCAGATAATGGGTATATGAAAACCGTACCTAAATGCCCCAGAACAATATCAGCCTTTGGGACAGAACTATTTAAGGGCTGACCTTCGGAGTCTGTGATCCCAGGTTCGAATCCCGGCGGGCCCGCTACTTATAAAAATTTGTCCCATTAATTAATGAAGATCTGGAACAGAATCAATAAGAATTCATGCACATTATCTAGTAATCATGTTAATATTGTTGTATAATGTTACTCTGATACTAAACTGTATATTATTAGAAAATGGTTAGAAGTGAGCAGGTGTAATAATCATGTTCTTTTCTGTGATTTCTAGTTCCTGCTTTATTGTTTCCTTTCATCTTGGACTGGATTTGATGAATTGCCTATAAGTAATAGTTAAAAAGATGAGCCAGCCAATGCCTAATGAAATAACTGGCATCGAATATTTTAGTATGCTCATAGTGCTTAGTGTAAAGTCGTGTAGCCCGTGGAAAAGTGCTGGACAGTAAATGTCCCCGCTTTTCCTACGTAGGAAGCCGAAGAAAGTGCCTACAAAGCAGGATAATAGTACCCAAATAATAGCGTTCATGTTTAGACTACTTAACTCCAGTGAGAGGATTGACATAGTTAGATAGATGAGCGACTCCAAAGATAATGCCACTTGCTATTGGAGAAACTTTATATCCTATAACATCATTTAAAGAACTTTGCACAAATCCTCGAAAGAATAATTCCTCACATAATCCACCAAGCGCCAAGCTTGTGAACAGTGTCATGAGCAATACATATATTGTGAGATTTTGGATCCTTAAGGAAGCGTATCCGAGCCCGTGAAGAAGAAACGCTAATGCTATAGCAGGAAGACATACGCTCAGGGAGAGGTAGAATCCCCAGTAGAGACTATACCGTAAATTAGGTGATATTACACCGGCCTCCCTGAAACTAAGCCTAGTAAGAACTATTCCTAGAAAAGCAAGTATTACAAGAACGATATGAGAAACCAAAGCAACATAAAGTACTTGATCACTAAAAACAAGCTCAGATACCCATATACTTATGCACGCAACAATGGTAAATAAGATTGGTAGAACTACTTTGAAGAACTTGTATTGAACCATTATATATCACTTTAGGTATTGTTTGATCGCCCATATTTGTTTTATAATTCATATTATACTTCATACTTATTTATATGTAAATCTTGGCACATATATCCTTAATGTTATATAGCTAGGAAGCCTATATAGTTGAAGATACTTTAAAACATTATAAACTCTTCTTTAGATCAACATGAGTAAGAAACGTTGGTTACTGTGAGATAGCTGGCCCAGAATTCATGTACTCAGAGAGATTACTGGTTCCGAAGATCCGGTATGTGAGGATGGTGCTTCGGAGGATAACGTCGGGTGGAAAATTATCAAAAGCCGTTATTGACAAAGGTATTATCATTAATACTCTAGAAAAGGTTTAGTAATGAATATTGGGGTCGTAGCCCAGTGTTTACTATTGGAGGTATGCTATATTGTCAAGGGTCATAAGGGTAAGATATGAGAAAGGCGTACTTAAGCCATTGGAGCCATTGGAATTACAAGAAGGAGAAGAGGCACAAGTTGTTTTAAAGACCAATAAAGACTCTATAGCTCAAAAGCTCTATGGTATTGCAAAGAAGCATAAACCTAAGCTGACAAAGAAGGAATTCTTAGAAATTATCGAGGAAATAGAGAATGAAGATATTCGTGGATTCTAGCGTAATTCTAGCATTCTTAGCAGGCCAGGATAAGCGGGCTTATAGGATTATAGAGGAGGTTGAAAACCATATCGTTACTGGCTATATTAATGCTATAGTGATAGATGAAGTTATCTATGGTTATCTGAGAATTGCAACAGAACTTAGCTCAAAAAGAATAAGACAATTACTAGCAAAAAGGAACGAGAGACTCATAAAGCTAATCAAAAATGATATAGAACCAGTACTAAAATTATTCATAACCCTGCCCATAACGTCGGAACCACATGAAATAATTGATGTTATTGAAAAATACGGCCTTATGCCTGCGGACTCCATAATAGCACTAACATGTAAACACCAAGGAATGAATACCATTGCAACATTTGATGAAGACTTTAAACGTGTACCGTGGCTAAATGTAATTCCATAACTATAAATAATGAAATGAAATTACATAATATTAATAACAATTATCATCAGATGGGTAAACTAACTCTATAACCTAACACAAAGATACAAAACCCAATTATCCGTCATCAAAGGGAATAAAGAACATATAAGTGCTGGCTCCGGAGGCCGGTGGTTCCGGGTTCAAACTCGCGGCGGGCCCGCCACAGAAGATTTTAAAGTTTTTATGATACGAACTATCTACCCTAATTCAATCCCAATGACGTATAGGACATTGCTAGTATTGTGTATTATGCATTTCTCAATCTTATTATCAGTTTTCTCTCCCATTCTCTGAATGTTATTTCGAATGTTTCAAAGAAGCCTTGACGACCCAGTATGGCGATATCGGAGGCAATATACTCTGTAAAGGCTATGGGGATTGTGGTGCTTCCTAGCTCGTCCACCGATATTTTCACCTGCTTCTTGACGTAGGCTTTTACGTAGCCTCCTATACCGGCTAAATACACTTGCTCCGTATCCTCCAGATCTATTCCGATGTCTTCTGCGATACCTATGTGGAAGAGGCTTACGGTAGCACCACTATCTACTAGAGCATGAACAATAGCCTTCTCTTTATCCTCAATCACTACTGGTATAATAGGGTAGAATTTCCCCCGGTACGAGACATATGGGTATATCTTCTCCCTCAAACCACTCTGAGCAGCACTCACTATCTAGGGGCCTCCACTAAATATGTCCAAATGTAGTAGAATTTAGACTACCAGTAGGTCATGGCTTGGAACCTTAATCACCCCATACTCATCCTTCTTGTAGCCTTTCCGAGCCATTATTTCACGTAGCTCCTCTAGAGTACGAGCCCAGGCAACCACACGCCCATCAACTATAGCAGCCCAGTAGCCTAGCGGAACTTTATCCAGCTCGCCAGGCCTAACTGGCTGTAAAGCCCTCTTTAGAGTTGCAGTAGTCAAGACACCTGCCCCTTGGATTTAAACTGGTATTAAGGGCTAAATACTCTTCCACAAACTTACCTCTTCTCTAAACCTCCTACTAGTTTCTAGCTTCTCTCGGATCTCTCCTTATTAAGTTCTTACTCTAATAGCATTACGGTATCCATAAAAAGTGAGGCCTTTTCCTCTTACTCAAGCCTACCTAGAGAAGGCTATAATCATTTCCAAAACTCCTATGATGACATGTATGTGTAAACTCTAGCTACCCTAGCTTTTACCATTATCATTGCCTGCTAGCCATACTGGTAGCAAGCAATTTCAACCTTAAGTATCTCTGCACAATCATGTCATGGCATCGCCATCCTTCACCTTCAAATCCATTGCCCCATATACTAGATAATTGGTATGAATTCTCATCGTAATTGTCATATTTTTCATCAGCTTGCGGGACAGAGACTTAAAAATGCCAGTCTCCGGAGGCCGGTGGTTCCGGGTTCCAACTCGCGGCGGGCCCGCCACAAACACTTATCGGTAAGTCTTTATCATTTATTATAGCCTACGTGGGTCTGGATTCTTAGCTGGAGTAAAGGATTATGAAGTTCGGTTATTAATAGTGTTATTAATAGTTTAGAGTGGGGTTGAGATTTGAGTGGAAGTACTGTGGTTGTTGAACTTGATAGGAGGACCATTGGCTTGCTCACTAGGGTTCTTAATACTGAGTATAAGAGGCTTCAGCTGGAGTTAAAGATAACAGAGGAAAGGATCAAAAGGTTTGAAGACAAGTACAGTATGAGTAGTAGTGAGTTCATAGAGAGATATACACGTGGCGAGCTAGGCGACAAGGAGGAGTATATGGAGTGGTATGGCGAACTGAAATTCCTAGAGAGGATTCGTAATGAATTAGAGGAGCTGAAGAATATTGCTGAGAGAATTTCTAGAAGGATACCTAGCAAGACTTGAAGAAAAACTAAAAGAACTAGAACCCCTGATCTCTTCTTCTCAGATAAATATTGAGCGTAGATCTCTAAATAGACTTGTATTGAAAGGTACGATCATTTTTATAGATGGATCTTCACTCCATTTCCTAGAATATGTGTTAGAAGAAGATAATAGGCTTTTAAGGGTTTCTTATCGATTCCATTACACTAAGCAAAACAATTCACTAGTCTTTAGATACGATAATGCACCGCATCATCCAGAGCTTCCAACGTTTCCACACCATAAACACATGGCTGGAAACAAGGTTGTTTCCTCCAGCGAGAAAAATCTGGTCGATGTACTAGATGAAATAAGAGAAATTATTTCCAGAAAGCAATGAGGAGCCTAGCACCGCGACTTTACATTATAGCTCCGATATCTCTAACCCCATCAACTAGGTGACACATATTGAAAGAAAAAGAAATCTTTTGTTCATCGTTAATATCATCTAAGTGATAGGTAGAATAACCCATAACCTATCTTTTCCCACTTATTCACGGCAATGATAATTATGAGCTAATCTTAGTTCGTAAACAAAGCTTATTCTATACGTATCTAGCTCTTTCTTAAGATTAATACATATATGAACCGACTAGTTCTCTATAAGCTACACTTAGTTCTAATATAGTTAACAATAATGTTAGCTCGATAAGGAAACTAGGCCTTAAACAAGTGTCCCACATATCTAGATAATAGGTGTGAAAACTATATACCTATTTGTCTCCAGATAATCATCAGTCTACGGGACAAAAACTATTTAAGTACTGGTCTCCGGAGCCTGTAGTCCAGGTTCAAACTCGCGGCGGGCCCGCCACAAACACCTAGTTAAGTTATGAAAGTATACCTTATTAATGATAGTAGGAGGCGTGCTTATGGCCCGCGTAGTTATCGAAGTATCAGAAGAGTTGGCTACATTGATAGAGCAGGATCCTCTATTAAGGCTTGCTGCAGCTGAAGCTGTGAAAAAAGAGGTTACAGAATACTTACTCACCGTTATAGCCTTGGATAAACTAACAGAGAACTCTAAACTAGATGATAGTGATGCATTAGAGATAGGTAGGCTTGTTAAGAGAGCTGTGCGGGAGAAATGGGATGCTGAAGGTAGTGGTTGATACTAATAAGATTATAGCTTGCCTACTGCGTGATGGCAGAGTACGAAGACTGCTTTTTCACCCAAGTCTAGAGGTACTGTTGCCTAAATATGTTCTAAAATATGTTCTAGAGGAGATAAATGCGCATAGAGGGTACATAGGGAGAAAGGTTTCCCTAAAAGCAGTAGACCTCATTCTCTCAAAGCTCTCAAAGAAAGCTAGAATTATTGGAGCTAAAGAACTAAGCAAAGAGGTCCTCACTAAGGCCCGCAGACTTGCAGAAAGCTTTGATCCCGACGATTACCCGTTTATAGCTGTTGCAATGGAACACAATGTACCTCTCTGGACTAACGATAAGAAGCTTATAAAACATGCATTAACAAGCAACGAATACCTAGCCATAGATACACCAGCACTAGAGAACTTGCTCAAAGGCGAGGAGCCAACCAAGATACGACGAGCTCTAAAAGAAAAATACTTGGCAACACGCCATTAAACGATATATTTTCTTCTAGAACATACTTTAGAAAAAATAAAAATAATAGGTAGGGACACTATTGCAAGAAACCGTCTTATGTACTGGGTATGAATTCTAATCGGAATTGTCTAGGTTATTATGTGTTAGCGAGACACCCCTTTATAAGGGTCAGTCTCCGGAGGCCGGTGGTTCCGGGTTCAAATTCCGGTAGGTTCGATACAAACGTGCATGGTGCTCTGTAATGTTTATCTTTAATAGTTTTGTGGAGATTTTTGATATCTTTGGGGATGAAGATGCATGTATATTGATGTAGTCAGGGCTGTTTTGTCGAAGCGTTTAGCACGGCTCCGCCGCCTCATGGATAGGGAAGGCTTATCTGCATTGATATTATTTGAGAGTGACTATGTGGCTTATAAGTTGTCCTTGACACAGCATTTCAACATAGTATTGGTCACGCTCGACGATGTATATGTAGTTACAGATATCTCTATGTATAATGAGGCTCGCCGGGAGAGTCCATGGAGTGTCGTACTTATTGATAATTTTACCTTAGATGAACTCGCCGATGAGATACTGTCAATACTACCTAGATATAGGTCTAGAGTTAGGCTTGGAGTTAACAAGTCTTGGGGTAGGGGTAAGCTCTCTTTCCTCTATAGGGACTTGTTGGAGATCCTTCAACGGACTAATGTAGAAATTATGGATGCTACACATATTC